>DAINBU010000032.1:0-9441 GCA_036732755.1 Planctomycetota bacterium | reverse complement strand
GGGCGTGATCACCTCGAGCCTCTACGGCGCGGTCTCGATCAAGCAGGAGACGTCGTTCCTGATCGTGGGCGAGCGCACCAACGCCAACGGCAGCAAGCAGTTCAAGAAGCTGCTCGAGAAGGGCGACCTCGACGGCATGGTCGCGATGGGCAAGGCGCAGGTCGAGGAGGGCGCGCACGTCGTCGACCTCTGTACGGCCTACGTCGGCCGCGACGAAGTGGCCGACATGACGGCGGCCGTCCGCCGCTTCTCCACGCAGGTGAACGCGCCGCTCTCGATCGACTCGACCGAGTACCCGGTGATCGCCGACGCGCTCGCGCTCGCGGGCGGCCGCTGCCTCGTCAACTCCGTCCACATGGAGGACGGCGAGGAGCGCATGAGCAAGGTGCTCCCGCTGGTGAAGAAGTTCGGCGCGGCGGTCGTCGCGCTCACCATCGACGAGAAGGGGATGGCCAAGGACGCGGCCGAGAAGGTCGCCGTCGCCGAGCGCATCGTCTCTCTCGCCGGCAGCAAGTGGGGCGTGCGGCCGCAGGACATCCTGATCGACCCGCTCACGTTCACGATCTGCACCGGCAACGAGGACGACCGCAAGCTCGCGATCGCGACGCTCGACGCCATCGAGCAGATCAAGCAGCGGCTCCCCCACTGCTTCACGCTGCTCGGCCTGAGCAACGTTTCGTTCGGGCTCAAGCCGGCGGCGCGCCACGTCCTGAACTCGGTCTTCCTGCACCATGCGAGGTTGCGCGGCCTGGATGCGGCGATCGTGCACGCGGCCAAGATCCGGCCGCTGTTCCAGATCGACGAGAAGCAGCGCCAGGTCGCCGAGGACCTGATCCTCGACCGGCGCCGCCCGGGCTACGACCCGCTGCACGAGCTGATCGGCCTGTTCGAGAACGTCGAGGAGGAGAAGACGGCGCGCAAGCCGGCCGCGACCGTCGAGGAGCGCCTGAAGGAGCGGATCATCCGCGGCGAGCGGCCGGGGATCGACCTGGATCTGCAGACCGCGCTCGCGAGCCATCCGCCGCTCACGATCATCAACGACATCCTGCTCGACGGCATGAAGGTCGTCGGCGAGCTGTTCGCGTCGGGCGAGATGCAGCTCCCGTTCGTGCTGCAGTCGGCCGAGACGATGAAGGCGGCGGTCGCGTTCCTCGAGCCCCACATGGAGAAGCTCGCGGGCGACAGCAAGGGGCGCATCATCCTCGCGACGGTCCGCGGCGACGTGCACGACATCGGCAAGAACCTCGTCGACATCATCCTCAGCAACAACGGCTACACGGTCGTCAACCTCGGCATCAAGCAGCCGCTCTCCTCGATGCTCGACGCGGCGCGCGAACATCGGGCGCACGCCATCGGGATGTCGGGGCTGCTGGTCAAGTCGACCGTCGTGATGAAGGAGAACCTCGAGGAGATGAACCGCCTCGGGATCCAGCTGCCGGTGATCCTGGGCGGCGCCGCGCTCACGCGTCACTACGTCGAGCACGATCTGCGCGCCATCTACAAGGGGCCGCTCTGGTACGCGCGCGACGCCTTCGAGGGGCTCTCGATCTCGGCCGACGTGTGCGACCCGGCGAGGCGCGAGGCGATCGCGGGCGCGAAGGCGCGCGCCGCGGAGGTCGCGGTGCTCGCCGCGACGGCCGCGGCGTCAGCCGCCGCCGCAGCGTCGGCGGCCACGAAGTCGATCGCCACGTCCGATCGCGCCAAGGAGGCGACCATCGCGCCGTCCGACGCGCCGCGCGTCTTCTCGATCCGCGAGCGGCCGGTGCCGGTCGACGAGCGGCGCGACGCCCACACGGAGCTCCTCGAGCACGCGGTGCCCGACGTCCCCTTCACCGGCACACGCGTCGTCGAGGGCATCGCGCTCCAGGCGATCCTCCCCTTCCTCAATGAACGCCTGCTGTTCCAGTTCCAGTGGGGCTTCAAGCGCGGCACGCGCAGCGAGGCGGAGTGGAACGCCGAGATCGACGCCCACGCGCGGCCGGCGCTGCGCGACCTCCTGAAGCGCTGCACCGAGGAGCAGATCCTCGAGCCGAAGGCGGTCTACGGCTTCTTCCCGTGCAACCGCGACGGCGACGCCGTCGTGATCTTCGACCCGACCGGCACCCACGAGATCGAGCGCGTCCCGTTCCCGCGCCAGTCGAAGGGGGCGCGCCGCTGCATCGCCGACTTCTTCCGGCCCATCGATTCGGGCGAACGGGACGTCATCGGGCTGCAGCTCGTGACCGTCGGCCAGCGCGCCTCCGACATCGCGCGCACCTGGTTCCGCGCCAACCACTACCGCGACTACCTCTTCCTGCACGGCCTCTCGGTCGAGATGGCCGAGGCGCTCGCCGAGTACGTCCACCGCCAGATCCGCAGCGACCTCGGCATCGTCGGCGACGACGCGCGGGAGATGGGCAAGCTCCTGCACCAGGGCTACCGCGGCTCGCGCTACAGCTTCGGCTACCCGGCCTGCCCCGACCTTTCGCAGCAGGCGACGCTGAACCGCCTGCTCGGCGCGGAGCGGATCGGCGTCACGCTCACCGAGGAGTCGCAGCTCGAGCCCGAGCAGTCGACGTCGGCCCTCGTCGTGCACCACCCGCAGGCCAAGTACTTCTCGGTCTGAGCCGCGTCGCGCGCGCGCACGGCCGCGTCGTCCGGCGGCGCGCCTGCTAACGTCCCGCCCCCTCATGCCCAAATACGAAGCGATCGACTGGTACGCGACGCCCCTCTACTACGACATCGTCTTCGAGGAGGACACGAAGAAGGAGGGGGACTTCATCGAGCAGGCGCTCGAGCGGTTCGGGAGGCTGAAGCGGCGGCGCGCGCGGCCGCGACTGCTGGAGCCGGCGTGCGGGAGCGGGCGGCTGGTCGCCGAGATGACGCGGCGCGGCTTCGACGTCACCGGCTTCGACCGCTCCGACGTCATGCTCGACTTCGCGCGCGAGCGGCTGCGCGGGGCGCGGCTGCGTGCGCGCCTCGCGAAGGGGAATCTCGAGGAGTTCCGCTTCCGCGGCACGTTCGACGTCGCCCACTGCTTCGTCTCGACCTTCAAGTACCTGATGACGGAGAAGGCGGCGCGCGACCACCTGCGCTGCATGGCGCGCGCGCTCGCGCCCGGCGGGATCTACCTGCTCGGCTTCCACCTGTCGGACTACTCGTGGCCGTTCTGCCAGCACGAACGCTGGGTCTGCGGGCGCGACGGGGTGAAGGTCGTCTGCAACATCCGCAGCTGGCCGCCCGAACGCGCCCGCCGCCGCGAGCGCTGCCGCGCCCGCATGGCCATCGACGACCACGGCGTCGCGAAGCTCGCCGAGTCGAACTGGTGGTTCCGGACCTACGACGCCGAGCAGGCGCGCCGCCTGCTGCGCGCGGTCCCCCAGTTCGAGCACGTCGCCACCTACGACTTCTGCTACGACTGGACGCGCCCGCGGAACCTCGACCTGACGCTGCTGGATACGCTGCTGATCCTGCGCCGCCGCTGATGCGGCGTATTAGGTGGGAGCCCGGGATGGAAGCCATGCCCCTCCTCGTCCTCGCCATTGTCTCGCTGCTTTCCAAAGCTGCAGCGCCGCAGGACGCGCGCGCGCAGGTGCCGACGGCCGACGCGATCGCGAACGTGCGGCGGCTCGTCAACGCGATGTATCAAGAGGAACTGCGCGGTCCGTCGCGGACGAAGCAGATCGAGCTCGAACGCAAGTTGCTCGACCACTCCCGACAGCCCGACATCGACGTGGCGACGAAGTACGTGCTGCTCGAGATGGCGCGCGACACCGCGATCGCGGTCGACGACGACGGGACGGCACTCGCGGCGATCGAGGAGCTGTCGCGCTCATTCCAGATTGACGCGGCCGGGGCGAAGATTGAGTTCGTCGATGCGCGCGCCGCGGCGACGAACGATCCAGACCGGCTCGCGCGATTCGTCGCCTCGCTCCTCCGGGACGTGCCGACCGCCTTCGTCGCCGAGGACCTCGCGACGGCGGACCGGCTCATCGCGGAGGCGCAGGCGGTGCTGAAGAGGTCCGCCGATCCGGACGCGACCGCGCTCGTGACTCGCGCGCGCGATCGCAGTGCGCAACTCGACGCCAATCGCGATGCATTCGCGTCGGCGCGAGCGACGCTCGCGACGAACCCGTCCGACGCACGCGCGAACGGCGTCGTGGGCTTCCATCTCTGCCTGCTGCTCGAGCAGTGGGAGCGCGGGCTCCCCGTCCTCGTGCTCGGCGACTCGCCCGAACTCTCCGCCGCGGCGGCGCTCGAATTGAAGCCCGCTCCGGACGCAGAGACGCGCCTCAAGATCGCCGATCGCTGGTACGAAGTCGCGTCGCGTCTGCCGCCCATCCCCCAGACCGCCGCGCGCCTGCACGCCGCGACGTGGTATCGGCGAGTCTTCCATGAGGTCAAGGGAACGGAGCGGCGTCGCGTCGCGAAGCGGCTCGCCGAGATCGACCCACCGCCGGCCCTTCCCAAGTCCACGCTCAAGATCGATCCCGCCGACTGGCGGCTCTACCGCCGGATCACCGGGGACTGGCAACCTCATCTCGTCGACGGCACGGTCTGCACTTCGAAGGGCACGGTCTTTACCGTCAAGAATCCCGGCGACACGGGCGGGCAGGCGAAGCTGATCTTCGTGTCGCGCCTCTTCGACGGCGACTTCGTCCTCTGGATCAAGTATCGCGGCCCACTCCACACGATCTCGATCGGGGAGCCTGTCGTGCTGAAGGACCGCATCATCTATCTCGACCGCCTGTCGACCGACCGCACCGATTGGAAGAGCCTCGTGATGCGGCGGACCCGGGACGGCCTGACCGTCTGGATCGACGGCGAGCCCGGCAGCGTCGTGCTCCACAACACCGACGAATTCCTCGCCTCGTTCTTCAGCGTCGAGCTCTCGAACGGACAGGAGATCTCGCTGCGCGATTTCGCCTTCCGGGGCGGCTTGCTGCGCTGAAGCTCAAGCCGCGCCGCCCGAGAGCTCGCGCAACAGCCGCGTCAGCGTCCGCACCCCCATCCCGGTCGCCCCTTTCGGCGTCTCGGGGCGGCCGGCGTCCTCCCAGCCGAAGAAGTCGACGTGGGCCCACGGCGTGTCCGCGACGAAGCGGCGCAGGAAGAGGGCGGCGGTGATCGCTCCGGCGTACTTGTCGTGCGAGACGTGGTTCACGTCGGCGAAGGGGGTGTCGAGCTGGCGGTCGTAGTCGTCGTGCAGCGGCAGGCGCCAGAGCCGTTCGTCGGCCGCGGCGGCGCCGCGCTCGACCGCGCCGGCGAGCGCCTCGTCGTTGCTGAAGAGCGCGGGGAGGTCGCGCCCGAGCGCGACGCGCGCGGCGCCGGTGAGCGTCGCGTAGTCGACGAGCCGCCGCGCGCCGCACTCGCGCGCGAAGCCGATCGCGTCGGCGAGGAGCAGGCGCCCCTCCGCGTCCGTGTTTCCGATCTCGACGGTCGTCCCGGAATAGGAGCGCAGCACGTCGCCCGGCCGGTAGGCGTCGGGGCCGACCATGTTCTCGGCCGACGGGATCACGGCGAGCCACGGGACGTCGATGCCGAGGCGCGCCGCGCTCTCGACCGCGCCGAGCACGGTGGCCGCCCCCGCCATGTCCTTGCGCATGAGGAGCATCGCGTCGGCCGGCTTGAGGTCGAGGCCGCCGCTGTCGAAGACGACCCCCTTGCCGATCAGCGCGACCGCCGGCGCGTGCGACGCGGCGCCGAGGCCGTGCGAGAGCACGGTGACCGTCGGCGGCCGGGCGCTCGCGCGCCCGACCGCGGCGACCATCCGGAAGCCGCGCGCCTCGACTTCGGCGCCGCGCCAGCATTCGGAGGCGAGCCCGTGCCGCTTCGCGAGCGCGAGCGCCGCGTCGGCGAGCTGGTCGGGCCCGACCTCGTCGGCCGGCGCGTTGGTGAGGTCGCGCGCGAGCCGGATCCCGGCGACGTGCGCGGCGGCGGCGGCGAGCGCGGTCGCCGTCTCGGCATCGTTCGAGTCGGCGGCGACCAGCGTGCAGGCGCCGGCGGCGTCGGACGCGGCCGCCTGGCCGCTCCGCTTCCAGCGGTAGGCGGAGAGGGCGACCCCTTCGGCTGCGGCGGTCAGCGCCGCGACGCGGCGCGCCGGATCGGGCTCGGGCGGGAGGACGAAGGTGAAGCGCGCGCCGGCGCGCACCGCCTGCGCGGCCGCGGCCGCGGCGCTGCGCAGCGAGCGCGTGCCGGCGTCGGGCGCGCGCCCCACCACCACGGCGCTCGCGTCGCCCGCGGCCAGCGCGAGCGACTGACCCGGCTTCGCGGCGAAGCGCGAAATCCCGGCGAAGCGGCGCGCCTGCTCGACGAGCGGCGGGTCGAGTGGCGCCGGCTTGCCGGCGAGCCAGCCGGCGAACTCCTCCGCGGTCGCCGCGACCGCCCGGATCGCACCCGCGCTCCCCGCCGGCGCGTCGCGCGTCGAGGCCGCGACGTTCGCGAGCTCCCCCGTCGCCCCTTCCGCGTCCCTGCCCATGGCGAGCTTCCCCCTGGCCGCACGACGGCGCGGCGGATCGGGAGTCTCGCATAAACGACCCGCGCCCGACCTCCGCTGGCGGAGATCGGGCGCGGCATCGAGTTCAGGATCGTGGTGTGCCGCGCGGGCCGGAGGTTCGCTCCGACCCGCGCGCAGGAAGCATCTCTCTCAGTAGTAGCTCGGGAAGCCCTGGTCGACGTAGCCCTGGTTGATGTCACCCGAGTGCGGCGTGCCATCGGCAAGGTTGCCGTTGTCGTCGTCGAGCGTCAGCCACTGCACCAGGTTGTTCTTGCAGATGCGGTACGCGTTGTAGGTCACGTACCACGAGTGGAAGATCGTGTCGGCGATCAGGTCGCCGGCCGCGTCGCCGTTGGTGGTGTTCAGGTGGTCGCGCACCTTCCAGAGCGCGCCCATCAACACCTCGCCGTCGGAGTGGACCTCGCCGTAGCAGCCGGCGCCGCACCACCCGCAGTACTGCTTGTTGTTGCGGCCGTCGCGGACGTGGCAGCCGTTGCCGCAGAAGTCCTTGCCGACGATCGGGGCGTCCATGATGTAGTTGGCCCACGCGTCGGCCGAACCCTCGCCGAAGCCGTCAGGACCGTTGCCCGAGCCGTACTTGTCGTTGGCCCAGTGGCCCGTCTCGTGCCACACGACCGTCGTGTAGGCCGTGTTCGCGCAGCCGCCCTGCTGCCGGTAGTAGTTGGTCGAGGAGCCGTCGTAGTAGGCGTTGCAGCTCGAGTTGATGTTGACGTTCAGGTGCTGGCGGAAGTCCATCACGTTGTCCGCCGGGTCGAGCGCGCGGATCCACTCGCGGAAGATCACACCGTGGTAGGCGGCGTTGAACTGCGCCGTCGGGAACTCGTTGCCCGGGATGTTGTGGGTCAGGTTGGTGAAGTTGCCCGGCGTGAAGATCTTCGACTTCACGAAGTCGGCGCCCGCCTGGTTCGTGACCCAGGTGTACACGGCGCTCGAGCTCCACCGGAAGGTCACGGTCTGCTGCTGGGTGCCGGCGTAGGAGATGAGGAAGGCGCCGGCCTGGTCGGTCTCGTCGTTGCCGACCGAGGAAGTGGCGTGCATCCACCACACGGGCATGTTGACCAGGCTGCCCGGGCCCTTGTAGGGGTCCTCGCCCATGTTGAGCCACGCGTCGGAGTCGCCGATCACGTCGGTGAAGGTGCAGATCATGTTCTCGCGGTGCAGCACGTGGCCGCCGTGCGCGTCGACGTGGAAGCGCTCCTGATGCGGGAGGCCGTCGGCGCCGGTGCTGCCGCGCAGGTCGACGATCCACGCCAGCTTCGGCGCGTGGCGGAGCGGATCGGCGACGATCGCGATCTCGAGACCGATCAGCTTCGCGAGCGGATCGGAGAACGCCGCCATCGCGGTGTGCGTCGCCGCGGCGTCCGTGACGCTCGCCGTGACGTCGAGGCCGGCCACGCCGGCGAGGCCGCGGTTCTCGACGGCGACGATCGCGCCGTCGGCGTTGAAGAGGACGTTGAGCGTGCCGTTCTTCACCGGCAGCCCGTCCACCCACTGGGAGAACTGGACGGCCGTCTTGTCGGTCGTGCCGATGCGCGAAAGCGCGACGTGCTTCACGAAGTCGGTGGAGAGCACCGACGAGTCGAAGCCGAAGAGTTCGGGATAGGAGTCGACGAACCGGCGCGCCGTCGCCTCGTAGCCCGCGTCATCGGCCGGCTCGCCGAACAGGCGGATCGGCTTGCCGTAGATGAACTCGGGGTAGCCCGACTCGAAGTTCCATTCGGCGCGCAGCCCGGGCACCTCGGCCCGAAGCGCGCGGAAGGCCGCATCGGAGTCGTTGGCACGCGCCGGACCTGCCGCCGAGAGAAGAGCGAGCGCGCCGGCGAGCGCGCCGCCGATCCTTGTCCTGCCGACACCCTTCTTGGTCATGGAAGTCCCTTTCAGAGCGAGCTGTCGATGGCGACGACGCCGTCTCTTCCGCGCGGAGGAGAGCCTGGCGTCGCCGCTCCTGCTGGTCTCGAGGACGAATTCACGCACGACGGAACGCGAGTGATGCATCGCGCCGCCGCTCGACCCGAGAGAATCCGGAGCTTGGCGGCGCGGAACGGTGCGGCATCCTAGTCGCCGTTCGCCGAACGCGCAGCATGTAGGTTATTCACCAAGGCCCGGGCGACGCGGGGCGAGGAACCGGCTTTGACGGACCTGCCGCCTCCGGGGGTCCACGAATCTGGAGGACGGACCGAGGCATGGTCGATCCGCCGAACTCCCCCGACCCTGGCGCCTCGCCGCCGCCGCGCCGCGTCTTCTTCGCGGCCGGACTGAGAAGGATCTTCGACTCGGTCGACCGCCTCTCGGCGACGACCCGGCGCTTTTTCCCGGTGCTGGCGGCGGGCGAAGCGGCGCGGTCGCGGACCCCGCTGCGGCCGCCGGGAGCGCTTCCGGAAGCGGAGCTGCGCGGGACGTGCGAGCGCTCGGGCCGCTGCGTGGCAGCCTGTCCGGTGAAGGCGATCCAGCCGCTTCGCTCGGCCGATCCCGCGCTCGACGGCACCCCCTACATCGTCCCTTCACAACAGGCGTGCGTCGTCTGCGACGACCTGAGCTGCATGAAGGCGTGCCCGAGCGGAACGCTGCGCCTCGTCGCGAAGGAGCAGATCGCGATGGGCACCGCGCACTTCGACTTCGCCACGTGCGTGCGCAGCCGCGGCGAAACGTGCCGCGAGTGCGTCGACCGCTGCCCGCTCGGCGAGAGCGCGCTCGCGCTCGACGCGCGCGGCCGCATCGACGTCCGCAATGGCTGCGTCGGGTGCGGTGTCTGCGAGCACTACTGTCCGACGTCGCCGCGCGCGATCGTCGTCGTGCCGCGCGGCGCTGCGGCGTCCGCGAGCTAGCGACCCGCGCCCACGACCGTCGCCGAAACCTCCTGGAGCGAGCGCGCGCGGTCGCCCTTCGCCGCCGCGAGCGCGGCGTCGATCGCCTTCGCGCCGAGATCGCTGCGCTTCCAGGCGACGACC
>DAINBU010000031.1:39883-43382 GCA_036732755.1 Planctomycetota bacterium | reverse complement strand
TCGCGCGAGCAGGTCGCGCGGCTGCGCGAGCAGTACCGCGAAGAGGTCGAGCACGCGCGCCTGCTCGAGGCGCGCATCGGCGAGCTGATCGCGGCGGAGGAGGCGCTCTCCACCGAGCAGCGCCAGCGCCTCGCGGCGTTGCAGAAGCTCCGCGACCAGGTGCGCGCCCTCGTCGAGCAGAACGCCGCGCTCGAGAAGCAGCTCGCAGCGGAGATGGCTCGTAACGAAGAGCTGAAGAAGAAGGTCGGGCAGGCGAAGCAGCAGAACGCGGCCGAGGAGGCCAAGGCGGCCGGGAAGGACGGCGGCTGAGAGGGCGCTGCCTCGGGCGCTACTTCGGGCGCACCCGGAGCGCGTCGAGCACGCGCTGTAGCGCCGCCTCCTGCGCGACGCGCCGGTCGGAGCGCGGGAGCAGCTGCACCTGCACGTGGCAGTCGTCGCGGTCGACGGCGACGATCTCGTAGGCGCGGCGGCTGCCGTCGTCGCAGACGATCTCGATCCCGTTCAGGTCGCCGTGGCGGCCCAGCACGTCGACCGTCCGCGAGGTGCGCGTCGAGCCGCCCTGCCCCTGCGCGCAGGCGAGGTCGAGCATGTGCTGGATCGAGCGCTCGAGGATCTTGTCGGCCGCGATGCGGTCCTCGCCGGGCGGGAAGATGCGCACGAGCACCGAGGTGCCCGGGTCGTCGGCCAGCTCGAGGCGCACGCGCAGGATGTGGTCGCCCGCCAGCGGGACCGCGTTGAAGCCGGCCGGGATCGGCAGCTCGATCGGCGCCGCGTCGGTGCGGAAGAGGCCGCGCTCGACCGACCGCCAGCGCGGGTTGAGGTCGAAGAGCGTCTCCGTCCAGGTCTTGCCCGGCCGCACGACGGCGAGCCGCAGCGAGCGCGCCAGCTCGTCGACCTTGCCCTTCACGCGGAAGAAGGTCGCGGGCGGCGCGGAGATGCCGAGCGCGAAGACCATGCGGTGATCGGGCGAGAGGTAGATCGTCCGCTCGAGCCGCTCGCAGCCCATCGCGCCGCGCGTCTCGTCGGCGGGGTAGTGCACCTCGCACTCGAGCGCCTCGACGAAGCCGGGCGGCGGATTCTTGAACCGGTTCGGCTCGCGGTTCCACTCGGCGGAGCAGCCGTCGAGGGCGTCGCCCGTCATGAGCTGCTCGAGCCCGAGCTGGAGCGTCGGGTCGAACGCCATGGCCCACATCACCGCGTCGTCGTCGGGGTCGAGGAAGAGCGTCTGGTCGAGCGCGGCGCCCGGCCCCTCGCGCGGCACCGGGACGAACGGCTCGGGCCAGGTGAGCGAGAAGGCGAGGTCGGAGCGGCGGTCGTAGGTGCGGCGCGCGCGGTCGAAGTTCGGCCAGCGGCTCGCCGCCGTCTCGTAGATCGCGGCGATCTTGAGCGCGCCCTCGCGGTCGCGCAGCACGAGAGTCTCGGGGGACTCGTCCTCGATCTTCGAGTCGTCGGCGCGGCGCACGCCGTGGAAGCGGCGCAGCACCGTCGCGACCAGCCCCTTGCCGACGCGGCGGACGTCCTGGACCTCGGAGCGGACCTGGGCGCCGTCGTCGTGCGCGTGGAGGTAGTCGTCCCAGCGGTCGAGCAGCTCGTCGCGGCAGAAGCAACCCCAGTCGGGCGCGGTGAAGTCGTCGGTGAAGTCGGCGCGCGCGAGGTCGCCGCGGTGGGCGAGCACGAGCTCGTCCTGGCGGGCCATCAGCGCCGCGACGCGCGTGCGGTCGTCCTCGCTGGCCGGCAGCGCGCGCACCTCGGGCGCCGCGGCGCCCTGCGGCTCCTCGGCGTACACGAGGCAGCTGTCGCGGGCGGCGACGGCGAGCGCGAAGGCGGCGAGGAGGTCGACCATCGGCTCAGTGGCCGTGCATCGCGCGGCGCAGCGAACCCTTCTCCCCGGGCCACAGCGCCGGGGAGAAGCTGTCGGTCGCGTCGGAGCGGCCGGCCGGCGCCTCGAAGCGCGGGGTGTGGAGCGGGACGATCGTCGTCGGCTGCCCGTAGGAGAAGATCGGCGTGTCGCCGTTCTCCTCGATCCTCTGCTGCGCCGGGCCGACCGTACCTCCGCCGCGGGCGCGCATCACGCCGATCGCGAGCAGCGTCAGCGACGTCAGCACGAGCGCCGCGGCGACGCGCGGCACGGCGACCGCGCCGAAGACCAGGTCGAAGGCGCGGCGGCGGCGGCGCGCGGCGCGCGTGGCCGGCTCGAGGCGGCGCACGATGCGCTCGGCGAGCGCCTCGGGCGGATCGGGGGCGCGCCACGCCAGCCAGACCTTGCGCGAATGCTGCACCTCGTCGAGGTGGTCGCGGCAGGAGTCGCAGCGCACGAGGTGGCGCTCGACGCGGGCGGCGAGCCACGGCTCGAGGTCGCCGCCGACGAAGTGGTGGAGCGACGCGTTCGTCTCGGCGCAGCTCGCCGTCGGTCCCTCGCCGCGCAGCGCCGCCACGATCTTGTCGTCGATCGCGCCGGCGGCGGGCGCGGGCGCGTGCCACTGGAGCAGCAGGTCGTCGAGCCGCTCGACCTCGAGCAGCAGGCGGGCGCAGGGGCGGCAGCCGTCGGCGTGGCGCTCGAAGGCGCGCCGCTCGGAGGCGGGCAGCTCGTCGCGCTCGTGGACGCGCTCGCGGAAGGCGTCGCACGAGAGCGGCGCGACCGGACGCGGATCGGGGAAGTCGGCGCTCATGGCAGTTCACCCTCGGTGTCGAACAGGAGGCGGCGCAGCCGGAAGCGCAGCGCCTCCTTCGCGCGGTGGATGCGCGACTTGATGGTCCCCTCGGAGCACTGCGAGATCTCGGCGATCTCGGCGTAGGCGAGCCCTTCGTACTCGCGCAGGACGAAGGCGAGGCGCTGCTCGCGCGGCAGCAGGCCGACCGCGCGCGCGATCGCCTCCTGGATCTCGCGCGACGAGAGCTCGTCGCGCGGCCCTTGCGAGCGCGACGGGATCGGGATGGTCGCGCCGTCCTCGCCGGCGTCGATCGAGATCATCGGGAGGCGCCGCCGCTTGAGGACGTCGAAGCAGTAGTTCTTGACGAACGTGAAGACCCACGACGAGAGCTTCGTCCCGCGCCCGGGGTCGAACTGCGGCAGCGCGCGGAACAGCTTGATGAAGACGTCCTGCGTGATGTCCTCGACCTCGGCGGAGAAGCGCGACCCCACCAGGCGGAAGACGGTGTGGTGGATCGGACGCTCGTAGGCGCGAACGAACTCGCGGTAGGCGTCGAGATCTCCCGCGCGCGCGAGCTCCAGGGTCTGGAAGTCGAGGTCGTCCATTCGTTCCGCGTCGTGGGGGCCGGCGGATCGCGAGCCGTCGCCGGCCGAAGCGCCGCGCGGTCGTCCGGGACCCGAGTCCATGGTTAAGAGCGCCGCGGGCGGGGGTTCCGGCAATTTCACGCGCGCGCCGCGGCGGCGGCGCACTCGTCCCTACGTTATGGCGCGGGCCGCGGTTGATGCCCTTCCGGGGCGTCGGTATCTTCCCGCCCCTTCTTCGGGCCGGGGGCGCCGCGCAACGCGGCG
>DAINBU010000031.1:0-39873 GCA_036732755.1 Planctomycetota bacterium | reverse complement strand
AAGATCCGACGCGTCGACCACGCGGCCGATCGGGCAGGGATTTCGGCGAGACGTCCAGCATGGGGGGACCCTTCGCGAAGCTCGCGAGCGGGTTCGCCGTCGCGAGCACCCTCGGCTTGGGGTTTGCGGCCGTTACCGCGCTCGGCGTCTACATCGGATACCGCTGCGATCGCGCGCTCGACTGGCGGTTCTACGGCTGCACGCTGACGCTCGGTCTGGCGGGGGGCGCCGCCGGACTCATCTTCGTCCTGAGGACGATCTCCGCATTGGACGGCAAGACGGGCGATTCTTCCAGCTCGACGCCCGACGCGAAGCGCGAGGACCGCAGGAACGAATGACAGCAGGGACGGAGATCGTCGTCGTGGCTGCTGCGATGCTGGCGCTTTGGCACGCGCTGCGGCCGCTGCTCCAGCGCGCGCTGCGCCGTCCGTCGGGTGACGGCACCGGTGCGGCCGTGGTGCGGCGCGAGGTGCTGATCGACGTCGCGGCGACGGTCGCGCGCCTCCTGCTGGCCGTGCTGCTGGTGCTCGGCCTCCTGCTCTCCGGCATCGAGCACCGCGCGCTCCTGACCATGACGGTCGGCGCGGTCTACTTCGTCTCGACCTGCGTCGAGGGGGTGCGGAGGTTCCGGAGCCGGGATGCGCAGAAGTGCCCGGTCCGATGAGCCTGCTCGCCGTCACGCTCGCCGGCATCGTGACCGCCCTCGCGGGCGTGGTGCCGCAACACGGCGGCGAGGCGAACGCCGCCGCCCACGCGCCCGCGGCACAGCACGCCGCCGAGGCGACGCCCGGGCCTTCGGAGCTGATGCAGGGGATCTACGAGCACCTCTTCGCCCACCCCTACACGCACGAACCCTATCTGCGCCTCGGCCCGATCCCGTTCCATTTCACCAACCACAACCTCGCGCTGCTCCTCTCGGCGGGGTTGGTGCTGCTCGCGTTCGGCTGGCTCGCGCTGCGGCGCCGGCGCGACCCGATGGCGCGCGGGGCGCTCGAGAACGGGCTCGAGTCGCTGGTGCTCTTCGTCCGCGACGACATGGTCTACGCCAACCTCGGCGAGCACCACGGGCGGCGCTTCCTGCCGCTCTTCCTCACCCAGTTCTTCACGATCCTGTTGATGAACCTGTTCGGCATCCTGCCGAACTTCGACTTCTTCCGGTCGATGCACTTTCCGACCACCGCGACGGCGAACTTCTGGGTGACCGGCGGACTCGCGCTCACCACGTTCACCGCGATCCTCTACGGCGGCATCAAGGAGCAGGGCTTCCGCCACTTCTTCGTCGGGCTCGCGCCGCCGATCCACCTCGGCGACTCCGCCGGCATGAAGGCGATGCGCGTCGCGATCCTCGGGATCCTGTACCCGATCGAAGTGCTCGGGATGATCATCAAGCCCATCGCCCTCACCATCCGTCTCTTCGCGAACATGGTGGGCGGCCACCTCGCGATGCTCACGGTCTACGGGATCATCTACATCTTCCAGAGCTACCTGATCGGGGCGGTCGGCGTCGGCTTCAACGTCTTCCTGACCTTCCTCGAGCTGCTGGTCGCGCTGATCCAGGCCTACATCTTCACCTACCTCTCGATCCTCTTCGTCGGCGCCGCGGTCCATCCGGAGCACTGATCGGACGCACGTCGACGTGAACCCAGGCAGGGGTGGCCGCCGGTCGGTCGCCCGATTCGGAGAATGCTGCGATGAATCTGCTCGTGTCCGTCCTCGCCTTCCTCCAGGACGTCAAGCCGCCGACGCCGACGGCATGGACCGTGACCGATTTCGGTCTGCGCAACGGCCTCGCGGCCGTCGGCGCGGGCCTGTGCATCCTGGGCGGCGCGTTCGGCATCGGCCGGCTCGCCGCGGCGGCGATGGAAGGCATGTCGCGCCAGCCGGAAGCGGCCGGCGACATCCGCGGCGGGATGATCCTGGCGGCGGCGCTCATCGAAGGCGTCACGCTGCTCGCGATCATCACCTGCCTGCTCGCGATCTTCATGAAGGGTTACCCGGGCTGAGATCGCGGGCCTCCGGGCCTGTGCTTCTGCTCCGGCCTCGGCTCCGCAGCTCCGCGCTGCGGACGCCGCGTCCGCTCCCGCCGCCCTTCCCGATTCGAGGAACGTGCGCATGAATGCGAGCGCTCTGGTCCTGCTCTCCGAGTGGGATCCGTTGCAGTACGACCCGGGGACCCTGATCTGGACCTGGGCCGTGTTCGGCGTCGTCGTCTTCGTCCTCGCGAAGTTCGCCTGGAACCCGCTGCTCAAGTCGCTCGAGACGCGGGAGAAGAAGATGGAGGAGGGGCTGCGGCGCGCCGAGCGGGCCGAGCTCGAGGCGAAGCGCGCGGCGGCCGAGACCGAGGCGAAGCTGAAGGAGGCCTACGCGAAGGCCGACCGCATCGTCGAGGAGACGCGGGCGCGCGGCGAGAAGCTCGCGAAGGAGCTCGAGGCGGAGGCGCGCTCCGGCGCCGACAAGCTGCTGGCGCGGGCGCGCGACGAGATCGCGCTCGCCAAGGACCAGGCGGTCGAGGAGATGCGCGCGCAAGCGGTCGACCTGGCGCTGGAAGCCGCGGGCACCGTGCTCGGCCGGACCGTCAACCAGGACGACAACCGCCGCCTCGCGCGGCAGTCGGTCGACCTGATGAAGCGCGGCGCGTGACGGGCGGGGCGCAGACGTGACCGACCGCACGATCGCGCGGCGCTGGGTGAGGGCCCTGTTCGAGCTGGCGCTCGAGTCGGACGACGCCGACCGCGTCCGCGACGACCTGCGCCAGCTCGGCGAGAGGCTCGCCTCCGACGGCGAATCGCGCGCGATGCTGCTCGACCCGCGCGCGACCGTGGCCGTGAAGAAGGCCGCGGTCGAGAAGCTGCTCCCCGACTCGGCGCGGCCGCTCACGCGCGACTTCGCGCGGATGGCGGTCGACCGCGGCCGCGAAGGGATCCTCGCGGCGGTGCACGAGGAGTTCACCGCGTCGCTGCGCGAGCAGCGCGGCGAGGCGGTGGCGGAGGTCGTCTCCGCGGCGCCGCTCGACGCCGAGTCGAAGACGGCGCTGCTCGCGAAGCTCGAGGAGCTGACCCGCAAGAAGATCACGCTGCAGGAGCGCGTCGACGCGAGCCTCCTCGGCGGGATGCGCGTGCGCGTGGGCTCGATGCTGCTCGACGGCTCCGTCAAGCGGCGCCTCGCGGGCATGCGCGAAGAGCTGCTGCGCGTCGCGCTGCCGAAGGCCGCCGCCGGCGGCTGACGGGAACGAGTCGAAACGAACGACCGGCCGGGAGAACGACCGGCCAGGAACAGGAACGGACCCGATGGACCTCAAACCCGCAGAAGTGACCGACGTGCTGAAGCGCGAGCTCAAGAACTACCGCGCCTCGCTCAAGGTCGAGAACGTCGGCACCGTGTTGTCGGTCGGCGACGGCGTCGCCCGCATCTACGGGCTCGACAAGTGCATGATGTCCGAGATCCTCGAGTTCCCGAACGGCGTGTTCGGGATGGCGCTCAACCTCGAGCAGGACAACGTCGGCGCCGTGCTCTTCGGCTCCGAGACCAAGATCAAGGAGGGCGACGAGGTCCGTACGACCGGCCGCCTGATCTCGGTGCCGACCGGCGACAAGCTGCTGGGCCGCGTCGTCAATGCACTGGGTCAGCCCGTCGACGGCAAGGGCCCGATCGACGTCGCCAAGGACGACTGGTACCCCTGCGAGGGGCGCGCGCCCAACGTCGTCGAGCGCCAGCCGGTCAAGGAGCCGATGATGACCGGGATCAAGGCGATCGACGCCATGATCCCGATCGGCCGCGGCCAGCGCGAGCTGATCATCGGCGACCGCCAGACCGGCAAGACCGCGATCTGCGTCGACGCGATGCTCAATCAGAAGGACACCGACGTCGTCTGCATCTACGTCGCGATCGGCCAGAAGATGTCGACCGTGAAGTCGGTGGTCCGCTCGCTCGAGCAGGGCGGCGTGATGGACAAGTGCATCGTCGTCAACGCGCCGGCGTCCGACCAGGCGTCGATGCAGTTCCTGGCGCCCTTCTCGGGCGCCGCGATGGGGGAGCGCTTCCGCGACGAGGGCGGCCACGTCCTCGTGATCTACGACGACCTCTACAAGCACGCGACCGCGTGGCGCCAGGTCTCCCTGCTGCTGCGCCGGCCGCCGGGCCGCGAGGCGTTCCCGGGCGACATCTTCAACCTGCACAGCCGCCTGCTCGAGCGCGCCGCGAAGATCAACGTCGACGCGCCCAAGATCAACCCGAAGCAGTTCCGCAAGGGCGGCGGCTCGCTCACGGCGCTGCCGATCGTCGAGACGCAGGACGGCGACGTGTCGGCCTACATCCCGACCAACGTCATCTCGATCACCGACGGCCAGATCTTCCTGGAGACCGACCTCTTCAACTCGGGCATCCGGCCCGCCGTGAACGTCGGCATCTCGGTGTCGCGCGTCGGCGGCTCGGCGCAGACGGCGGCGATGAAGAAGGTGGCCGGCGGTCTCCGCCTCGGCCTGGCGCAGTACCGCGCGCTCGCCGCCTTCGCGCAGTTCGGCTCCGACCTCGACGCCGCGACGCAGGCGCAGCTCACGCGCGGCGAGCGGCTGACCGAGCTCCTGAAGCAGGGGCAGTACCAGCCGATGCCGATGGAGAAGCAGGTCGTGTCGGTCTACGCCGGCTCGAGCGGCGCGCTCGACACGTTCCCCACCTCTTCCGTCGGCGCCTTCGAGAAGGGGCTGCACCGCTTCCTCGAGGACCGCCAGCCGACGATCCTCGCGCGCATCCGCGACGAGAAGAAGATCGCCGACGACGTGAAGGCGCTGCTCGACGCCGCCATCGCCGAATACAAACTCGGTTTCCAGGCCAAGTGACCGCACCGCGAGTCTGACGAGGCGATCCCATGGCCCAGGGCATGAAAGAGCTGCGGCGCCGCATCCGCAGCGTGACTTCGATCCAGAAGATCACGCGCGCGATGGAGATGGTCGCGTCGACGCGGCTGCGCCGCATGCAGGCGCGCGCCGAGGGGGCGCGCCCCTTCGCCGACGCGCTCGCCGGCTTCAGCACGCTGCTCGCCGGCGCGGGCGCGAAGCTCGTCTCGCCGCTCACGCAGGAGCGCGCGGCCGTGAAACGCGTCGCGCTGCTCGTGATCACCTCCGACCGCGGCCTGTGCGGCGCCTACAACGCCAACCTCTACCGCAAGGTGGCGGCGTTCCTCGGAGAGAGGAAGGGGATCGAGCCCGACCTCTACGTGGTCGGCAAGAAGGGGCGCCAGCACTACGCGCGGCGGCTGCCGGTGAAGGTCGCCTATCCCGACGCGCTCGAGAAGGTCGACTTCCGGCGCGCCCGCGAGATCGCCGTCCAACTGACCGAAGAGTTCCGGCGCGGCGCCGACGGCGGCGCGGCCCAGAAGCGCGGGACGAAGGGCGAGGCGAAGGCGGCGGGCGTCGACGAGGTGTGGGTCGCCTACACGCGCTTCGTCTCGGCCGGCAAGCAGGTCGTCACCGTCGACCGGCTGCTGCCGATCGTGAGCAGCGCGCCCGCGACGAAGGCCGGCGACGCCGCAAAGGTCGCCGCGCCCGCGCCGGGGATGATCCTGCTCGAGCCGTCGCCGCAGGAGCTGTTCGACCTCTTGATGCCGAAGAGCCTCGCGATGCGGGTGTTCGCGGCGCTGCTCGACTCGATGGCCTCCGAGCAGGCGGCGCGGCGCATCGCGATGAAGGCGGCGACCGACGCCGCCGGCGAGATGATCCAGGCGCTGTCGCGCAGGTACAACCGCGCGCGACAGGAGACCATCACGAAGGAGCTGCTCGACATCGTCGGCGGTGCCGAAGCGCTCCAGTGACCCGATCGCAGATCCGGAGATGCAGATGAACAAGGGTTCCGTGCTCGAGGTCGTCGGCCCCGTCGTCGACGTGAAGTTCGCCGCCGGCGGCCTGCCGCCGATCTACAACGCGCTCAAGATCGACGACGACGCGCGCAACCTCCACCTCACGCTCGAGGTGGCGGCCCACCTCGGCGACGAGGTCGTGCGCTGCATCTCGATGGCGTCGACCGACGGCCTGGTGCGCGGCATGGACGTGCTCGACACCGGCGCGCCGATCTCGGTGCCGGTCGGCGAGGCGTGCCTCGGCCGCCTCTTCAACCTGCTCGGCGAGGCGATCGACGGCAAGGGTCCGCTGGCCGCGACCGAGAAGATGCCGATCCACCGCCCCGCGCCGACCTTCGAGGACCAGATGCCGGTCTCCGAGATCTTCGAGACGGGCATCAAGGTCATCGACCTGCTCTGCCCGTTCGCGAAGGGCGGCAAGATCGGCCTCTTCGGCGGCGCCGGCGTCGGCAAGACCGTGCTGATCCAGGAGCTGATCCACGCCATCGCGACCGAGCACGGCGGCTACTCGGCGTTCGCCGGCGTCGGCGAGCGCACCCGCGAGGGCAACGACCTCTACCTCGAGATGTCCGAGTCGGGCGTGCTCGCGAAGACCTGCCTCATCTTCGGGCAGATGAACGAGCCGCCGGGAGCGCGCCTGCGCGTCGCGCTGACGGCCCTCACGATGTGCGAGTACTTCCGCGACGTGAAGGGGCAGGACGTGCTCCTCTTCATCGACAACATCTTCCGCTTCGTGCAGGCGGGCTCCGAAGTCTCCGCGCTCCTCGGCCGCATGCCGAGCGCCGTCGGCTACCAGCCGACCATGGCGTCGGAGATGGGCGCGCTGCAGGAGCGGATCACGTCGACCAAGAAGGGCTCGGTCACCTCGATGCAGGCGATCTACGTCCCGGCCGACGACTACACCGACCCGGCGCCGGTCGCGACCTTCACCCACCTCGACTCGACCATCCGTCTCGAGCGCTCGATCGCGGAGCTCGGCATCTACCCTGCCGTCGACCCGCTGCGCTCGACCTCGCGCATGCTCGACCCGCAGTACGTCGGCCAGGAGCACTACGACCTCGCGCGCAAGGTCCAGGAGACGCTCCAGAAGTACAACGACCTGAAGGACATCATCTCGATCCTCGGCATGGAGGAGCTGTCGGACGACGACCGCCTGACCGTCCAGCGCGCGCGCAAGATCCAGCGCTTCATGTCGCAGCCGTTCTTCGTGGCCGAGCAGTTCACCGGCGCGCCGGGCCGCTACGTCAAGCGCGAGGACACCGTCCGCTCCTTCAAGGAGATCATCGACGGCAAGTGCGACGCGCTCCCCGAGCAGGCCTTCTACATGGCGGGCGCGATCGAGGAGGTGCACGAGAACGCGAAGAAGCTCGCCGCCACCGCCAAGCCCGACGCGAAGCCGGCCGACGCGAAGCCCGCCGCCACGGCGAAGCCGGCCCTCGACGCCAAGCCCGCGGCCAAGGCGGCCCATTGACGGCTCCGCCGCAGGCCTGAACCCAGGTCCCACTCATGTCCAGCAGCCATCCCGCCTTCGACCTCGAGGTGATCACGCCCGACGGCGCCTCCTTCCGCGGCCGCGCCGTCTCGGTACGGCTGCAGGGCAAGGACGGGAACTTCGGCATCCTCGCGCGCCATGCGCCGCTCGTCGCGGCGCTCGAGACGGGCATCGGCCGCATCGAGCTCGAAGAGGGCGCCCGCGAGCAGTTCGCGCTCGGCGAGGGCTTCGTCGAGGTCTCCAAGGGAAAGGTGCGCGTCCTCGCCGACTTCTGCAACAGAAAGCAGCAGATCGACGTCGCGCGCGCCGCCGAGTCGGAGAAGCGGGCGCGCGAGCGGCTCAAGACGCGCGCCGAGAACGTCGACCACGCGCGCGCCGAAGCGGCGCTGCGCCGCGCCCTGGTCCGCCTCACCGTCGGGCGCGGGATCGAGGTCTAGCCGCCCTCGCCCGTCGCGCGCTCTCACCCCTTCATCCTCGGGTGTTGCCCTGAAAGCGCGCCGAAGCGTGCAGTGCGCGGCTCATGGATCGGAACGGCGCGTCGCCGCCGAAGGCGCGCAGCGCCTGCGCGACCGCCGCGACGATCGGCCCGGGGGCGAGGCCGGCCTCCCGGATCGCGGCGATGACCGGGTTGCCCTCGACGAGCCCGCGCGCGAAGTGCTCCGCCGATTTCGCGACCACGGGCAGCTCGCGCCGCTCGATCTCGATCGACTCGAATCCCGCGTCGCGCAGCAGCGCCGCGAGGACCTGCGGATCGGGGAGGCTGAACGGGACGTCGTAGAAGGACGGCGGATTCGAGGGGAAGAAGCTCGCGATGAGGCGGTGCGTGACGGCGGCGAACGGGTTTTCGTCGAGCGCGCACCAGGTCGCGAGGTGGAAAGCGCCGCCCGGCCGCAGCACGCGCGCGGTCTCGCGCAGCGCCCGGGCCTTGTCGGGGACGAACATCAGCCCGAACTGGCAGGCGGCGGCGTCGAAGCGTCCCGGCTCGAAGGGCAGCTCCATCATGTCGGCGGTGCGCCACGTGACCGACCGGGCGCGCGGCGAATCCCCGGCGACCGCGCGCGCGCGCTCGACCATCGCCTCGTTCAGGTCGGTCGCGACGATCTCGCAGGCGGGCGGCAGGGACTCGAGCAGGGCGCGCGTCAGGACCCCGGTCCCGCACGCGAGCTCGAGCAGGCGCGGCTGCGCCGCGCCGCGCGCCGGCTGCGGCGCGACGCGCCGCGCGAGCTCGCGCGCGTGCGGGGCGAAGATCGCCGGCCCGAGGTGCTCGTCGTAGAGAGCCGGGATCGTGCCGACGAACTTCGCGTCCTCTTCCTTCACGCCGATCCTCCCGTTCCCGCGACTCGCCGCGCGCAGGAAGCCTACTTCGGCGGGATCGGCGTCGGCGTGGCGGGGTCGGGCGCGGCGGACTCCGCCGGCGCCGCTTTCGCGGGCGTCGCGCCGCCGCCCTCGGCCGCGGACTCCCGGTCGCCGAGCACGAGGTAGGGCTGGATCGGCCGCGTCATGCCGCGCAGCGCCTGCTCCTGCAGCGGCTGGCAGTGGAAGCGTCCCTTCACCGCCTCGTAGGTCGCCGGCCCGACGACGATCTGGCCGGGCTTGGCGACCGTCGACTCGAGGCGGCTCGCCGTGTTCACGGTGGCGCCGATCGCCGTGTAGTCGCTGCGCGCCGGCGTCCCGATGTCGCCGACGATCGCGGGCCCCGAGTTCACGCCGATGCGCAGCGCGAGCGGGGGGAGCGGGACACCGTCCGCGACCGGCTCCGCGAGCGCCCGCTGCATGCGCACCGCGGTCCTCACGGCACGCAATGCATGATCGGGCTGGTCGATCGGCGCGCCGAAGAACACCATCATTCCGTCGCCCGTGAACTTGTCGAGCGTGCCCTCCTCCGCGAAGACCGCTGCGGTCAGCCGCTCGAACGCGCGATTGAGCACCTGCGTCACCTCCGACGGCGCGAGCGTCTCGGCGAAACCCGTGAAGCCGGCGAAGTCGCAGAAGAGGACGGAGACCTCGCGCTCCATCGAGCGCATGGCGCTTTCGACCGCGGCTACGTCCGGCGCTTCGCCGCTCCGGAGCTGCCCGACGATGTGGTTCACGACCGAGCCCGAGCTGTACCGCGCGAGGCGCTCGCGGATGCGCTGCTCGCGTGCGATGGTCGTGCGGAGCGCCGTCTCCTGGACCGCGACCGCGGCCAGCGTCGCGAAGAGCGAGAGCACCTCGAGGTCGTCGCGCCCGAACGGCGAGGCGAGGCTCAGCGTGTCGACGTAGATCAGGCCGCCGACCTGCCCGTTGCGCAGCAGCGGCGCGCACATCGCCGAGCGGATCTGCATCTGCCGGATGCTCTCGACCGCGCCGAAGCGCGAGTCGTCCTCGGCGTCGCCGACCAGGATCGACTGGTGCGCGTTCATGGCGGCGTCGGCGATGGTGCGGCTGATCACGATCGGGCCGGCCTGCTCCTTCTTGTGCGACCAGGTCGCTTTCGCGACCAGCTCCCCCGACTTCTCGTCCTTGAGCCCGACGAAGCCGCGCTGCGCGCGCAGGTGCACGGCGACGATCGTGAGGAAGCGCTCGAGCAGGCTCGGGAGGTCGGTGGCGCCGAGCAGCGCCTCGGCCGCCTGTCGCAGCGGCGCCGCGACGCCGAGCCGCTTGCGCAGCTGCTTCGACTCCTCGCTCTCGAGCGGCGGGGGCCGCGGCTTCGCGCCTTTCTCGGGCGGGCGCTCCGGCGCCGGCGCGATCTGCGCCAGGAGCGGGAGCATCGTGTCCATCTCGATCACCGCGCGCGGCGGCGGTTCGGTCTTGGTGTCGTCGATGACGACGTCCGGCACGGCGGCGGGGCTGCCGGTGATCTCGCACTGCATCGCGACGCTGCCGATCTTCAGCTGGTCGCCGTCGCGCAGCGCGCGCTGGCTCACGCGCCGGCCGTTCACCTCGATGCCGTTGCGGCTGTCGAGGTCGCGCAGGGTCCAGCCGTCGGGGCCGAGGATCAGCTCGGCGTGGTTGCGGGAGATGCTCTCGTCGGCGAGCGTGAGGTCGCAGCGTGACGACCGGCCGATCACGATGCGCGGGCCCTGCAGCACGATCTGCTCGCGCTGACCGCGGATCACGTAGGTCAATCGGCAGCGTGGCGTCGATGCGGCGGCCATGGGCACTCGCGCGGACGCGGACTTTGCCTCGCGGCGGGGGGAACATACTATCCCCGCGAATCGGAACGGGGGGACGATGGTTCGCGTCAAGGTCACCCAGGAAGGGCGCCCGCTGAGCGAGCTCATCGTCGAGCAGCCCGTCACGATCGGCCGGGTCGAGGGCAGCGGGCTCCGCCTCGACAAGAGCACGGTGAGCAGCCGCCACGCGCAGCTCGAGCTCAAGGGGCCGCTGCTCTTCGTCAAGGACCTCGGCAGCACCAACGGGACGTCGGTGAACGGCAAGAAGCTCGAGACGGGCGTCGAGCGGCTGCTTCTCAAGGGCGACAAGATCACGATCTCGGTCTTCGAGATCGAGGTGGTCGAGGCCAACAGCCCGGCCGAGCCCGAGACCAAGGACCTGCCGCGCGAGAAGGAGAGGCCGGAGCCGGCCGCCGTCGAGATGACGATCGCCGTCGGCGCCCGCATCCAGAGCCCGCTCGCCAACCTCGCCCGGCTGAAGCACGCGCAGCCGCGCCTGGTGATGGCGACCAAGGAGCGGCGCGCCGTCTTCGAGATCGTGAAGCCCGAGGCGATCGTCGGGCGCGACCCGGCGAGCGACGTCGTCATCGACCACGGCACCGTCTCGAAGCGCCACGCCGAGGTGCGACTGCTCGACGGGACCTTCTTCGTCCGCGACCTCGGCACGGTGAACGGCACCTTCGTCGAGGGGAGCGCGGTGGTCGGCGCCGCGGCGCCGCTCAAGTCGAACCAGACGGTCCGCTTCGGGACGGTCTCCTGCCTCTTCCTCACGCGGCCCCCCGAGGGGACCGAGGCGCAGGAGGAGCAGGCGGCCGCGCAGGTGGCGCGCCTCCTCGTGCACCGCGGCGTCGTGCCGCCCGGCCAGATGGAGAGCCTGCAGTCGATGGTGCGCTCGAGCGGCCGTTCGCTCGCGGAGCTGGCCGTCACGGCGGGCGTGGTCGAGCCCGAGGCGTGGTCGAAGCTGCGCGCCCAGGCCGACGTGATCGAGCTGGTCGGCCGACCACCCGGGCGTTCTTCGTGGGTGAGATGGGTGATCCTGCTCGCGGTGATCGCGTTCGCGGTCTGGGCCGGAGCACACTGGTGGCCGCGGGAATAACGCGACTCCTCGCGGTCGCGGCGCGACGACTCGCGGTCTTCGCCGCGGCCCTCGTCCTGGCGCCGTCCCCTTCCGCCGCGCTCGCGCAGACGACGCCGTTCCCGCATCGCAGCCACCTCGAGGACGACTTCCGCAGCGACCCCGGCAACGCGAACTGCACCCGGAAGTGCCACACGTTCGAGGGCCGGGGGATGGAGGCGTACCTCGCGCCGTATGCGGGCTGCGCGGCATGCCATCAGCCGGTGCCCCCTGATCGCGCGGGCACCCGGATCGTCGGGTACGAGGCGAAGCTCGCGCGGCCGTCCGCGAACCCGGGATTCCTGCACCAGAGCGCGGCGCACGCGGCACTCGCCTGCCTCGAGTGCCACGCCGTCGTCGAGAGCGGCGCGACCGGGATCGACTTCGCGGTCCCGAAGGACCTCGCGCTCTGCAAGCGCTGCCACTCCGACCACGACGAGAAGAACCCGAAGAACCAGTCGCTGCGCGACCAGCTCACCAAGGCGGGCCCGAACGCCTGCGTCATCTGCCACCTCACCGGCGCGAGCGACGCGGCGCGCCCGCGCAACGACCGCCGCTTCCTCCACCGCGACCACCTCTCGCACGACGGGAGGTCGACGGCGGGCTGGACCCGGGACGCCTGCGGCACCTGCCACCAGAAACTGGTGGGGGCGCCGCCGATCCGGCCCGACAACTATTCCGCGCTCTTCCTGGGTCCCGGGGAGGCGGGCGCCTCCTGCGGCAAGTGCCACCGCGACCATCCGCTGAAGCTCGATGCGAGCGGCAAGCTCGACGTCGACGCCGCGGTCGCCGGGCTCGCGTGGGAGAAGCACGCGCGCACCGGCGTGCTGACGACCTTCAGCCACGCGAAGCACGTGGCGGTCGAGCGCCTGAAGCAGTGCACGACCTGCCATCCGCCGTCGCCCTCCGGCGAGCCGCAGACCGACGCCACCTACGTCACGTGCGTCGCCTGCCACACCAACCAGGCGGTGGAGAACCACCCGACCGGCGTCTGCCAGCGCTGCCACCAGAACCCCTCGCCGACCTCGGACGCGAACGCCGCGATCGCGACGACCAAGGTCAAGCGCGAGGATCCCACCGGCTTCGTCCTGCAGGCGCACGCCCATCCCGGCGTCACGCGCTCGGGTGCGCCGCTCGCCGACGAGAAGTGCTCCGACTGCCACCTCGGCCGGCCGGCGGCGCTGCTGCGGCCGCGCGCGCGCCCGTTCGACCACTCGACGCACCTCGCCGGCTCCCCGACGAGCGCCGAATGCCTCCACTGCCACGCGAACGTCGTCGCGACCGCCGACAACGCGTTCGTGCGCAGCTGGGACGACCCGCCGCCGGGCCAGGCGCAGTCGTGCGACGCGTGCCACAAGGGCAGCGACTTCACGACGCCGCGCGCCGTGGTCGAGCGCGCCGTCCCGCGCTTCAGCCACCGCTCCCACCTCGCCTCGAGGAAGCGCTCGCTCCAGTGCGGCGACTGCCACAAGAGCGACCCCGCACGCGCGAGCTCGCTCTTGGTCCCGGGTCCCGACAGCTGCAAGGAGTGCCACGGCCACGTCGACGCGGCGAAGATCGAGCTGACCGGCGGCAAGTCGGCCGGGCAGCAGGGCGGCCGCTGCGGCTTCTGCCATGCGGCCGACGAAAAGCAGCAGTGGAACGACTTCAAGTTCGAGGTGGTGCGCCAGAGCGGCCGCCTCGAGCCGGGCCACCAGTGGCACGACCGGAGCGGCGGCTGCGAGTCGTGCCACGGGCTCGGGAAGCTCGAGCCGGTCGTGACGAAGCTCGCCGCGCTCTCCGTCCGCAGCCCGCACGACGATCCCGACCGGCCGCTCCCGTCGCTGCGCGACGAGCCGTTCAACAAGCGCGACTGCGGGAACTGCCACACCGCCGGGCAGATCGTGAAGCACCGCAACAACTTCGGAGGCGGCCGATGAACGCGCCGGCGCCCACCGCCCCGCCCGAGCGCCGCTTCGCCGTCCGCTTCCTCGGCCGCTGGAACTTCTGGGTCGTGCTCGCCGCCGCGGCCGTCGCGGCGGCGCTGTGCTGGAAGAGGTTCGGCGGCGCCGGCGAGTGGCAGCGCGGCTCGGGATACGGCCTGCTCGCGCTCTTCGCGGTGACCTGCGTCTTCTCGCTCCGCAAATGGTCGATGAAGCTGCGCGTGGTGCGCGAGTACGGCATGTGGAGCGCTGCGGCGAAGGCCGACCTGCGCCGCAGCCGGCGCGACGACCGCTTCGAGCTCACGCGCAAGCGCCGCACGGAGCTCGCGACCGTGAGCCCGTTCACGCGCGCCGGCCTCGTCAAGTTCGTCCGCCGCCGCCGCGCCGACGCGCGCGAGCTCGCCCGGCGCGACGCCCGCCACCGCCAGCGGCTCGCGGCGGCGATCCACGCCGACCTCGACCACATGTGGACCGGCCTGAACGAGATCAACCGCAAGATCGCGGCGAAGCAGCTCGTCACCGACGGCGACATCCTGCGCCAGGCGAACCAGGTGGTGGCGACGGCGCGCGTGAGGGGCATCCGGCGCGTCGACCTCGTCGAGCAGACGGCGCCGACCGGAGAGAAGCTGCGCGCCGTCGTCGCGCGCCACCGCGAGCCGTTCGGCCGCCTCGAGGCGTGGCTCGAGGTGCACGCGGCGCTCGGCACGGTGGCGGCGCTCGGCGTCCTGCCGCACGCCAGGTTGCACGTCAGCTCGCCGCTCGGCGCCTGGATGGTCGCGCTGACGCTGATCGTCCTGGTCTCGGGCGCGACCGGGCTCGTCCTGTTCCGGCTCGCCCCGGCGTGGCAGGCGAGGCACGAATTCGGGATCCCGTTCGAGGAGGCGGGGACGCTGCTCGCCGACTGGAGCGTCGCGCTCTCCGCGGTCGAGCGCCGCCTGCCCGAGGCGACGCGCGGCCGCGTCGCGCGCTTCCTCGGAGGCGACGTCGTTCCGCGCGGCGTGGAGATCCGGGCGCTGCTCGCCGCCGAGCCGCCCGAGTCGATGGCGGCGGCGCGCGACGTCCTGGTGCTGGCCGGGACGCGCGCGGCGCTGCTGAGGGCGACGCTGCCGTCGCGGCGCGTCGACCTCTTCCTGCACGCGTGGCGCTGGGTCCACGTGCCGGCGTCGGTCGTGCTGCTCGCGCTGGTCGCCGTGCACCTGCTGCAGGTCAGGTGGTTCTGATGGAAACGCCGCCGAATCCGCCGAAAGTCGACGATCCGCTCGCCGAGATCCCGCTCTTCCAGGGGACGCCCGCCGACCTCCTGAAGAAGCTGCAGGCCGAGTGCGAGTTCGTCGTCTACGCGCGCGGTGCGTCGATCTTCGAGCAGGGCGAGTTCACCGCCGACTGCTACGTCGTGATCGAGGGCGCGGTCGGCGTCTACCGCATCGACCACCTCGGCAAGTTCGAGCAGCTCGCCCTGCTGCCGCGCCACGCGTGGTTCGGCGAGATGAGCGCGCTCTCGAACTCCCCGCGCACGCTCACCGCGATCTGCGAGTCGGAGCTGGTCGCCTTCAAGATCCCGCGCCACGCCTTCGAGAAGATCTACAAGGACAAGCGCGCCCCCGAGTTCCGGAAGAAGATCGACGAGCACTACCGCCAGCGGGTGCTGCAGGGCCTGCTGAAGAACATGTCGCTGCTGCGCGGGCTGCCCGACGAGCTGCTGCAGCGCATCGGCGACAGCTCGCTGCTCGAGATGGCCGAGCCGGGCGCGAGCGTGCTGAAGGAGGGCGATCCCGCCAAGGACTTCTACGTCGTCCGCACCGGCAACCTGAAGGTCGTGACGAAGGGCGAGGACGGGCGCGAGAAGCTGCTGGCCTACCTCTCCGACAACTCCTGGTTCGGCGAGGGCGCGCTGCTGCGCGCGGCGCCGCGCGCCTCGAGCGTCGTCGCGATCACGCGCTGCGACCTCGTGCGCATCCCCGCCGAGTCGTTCCAGGCCGCGCTCGACCGCTCGCCCGAGTTCAAGCGCCTCGTCGTCGAGCGCGTCGCCGAGTGGACGCAGAAGAAGCTCGGCGAGGTCGTCGCCGAAGAGGCCGACAGCGGGCTGGAGCTCATGCTCAAGCGCGACTACGTCAAGGCCGGCATGGCGCTCGTGATCGACCGCTCCAAGTGCACCCACTGCAACCTCTGCATCGAGGGGTGCATCGACGCGCACGACGACGGGATCCCGCGCATCGGCAAGCGCGGCATCAACTACGGCGACCTGCTGCTCACGTCGAGCTGCTTCAACTGCCGCGTGCCCGAGTGCATGCTCTCCTGCAAGTTCGGATCGATCACGCGCGGCCGCGACGGCCAGGTCCACATCGACCCGTGGAGCTGCACCGGCTGTCGCCTGTGCGAGCCGGCCTGCCCCTACGGCACGATCCACATCCAGGAGCTCGCCGCCGAGAAGGCGCCGGCCGCGCTGCCGCGCTGGCGCAAGTGGGTGCACAAGATCCCGCTGCTCTCGGAGTTCCTCGAGGACGACCCCGCCGACGACGTGCCCGCGCCGGGCAGCGGCGCGCCGGCCGGCATGAAGCGCACGCCCAAGGCGCTCGCCGTGAAATGCGACTTCTGCGCCGAGCGCGGCGACCAGGCGTGCATCTACCACTGCCCGTGCGGCGCGATCGCCCGCATGGATCCGCGGGCGCTGCTCGGATGAAGGCGACCTTCGAGATCCAGTGGCTGAAGGAGCATCGGCCCAACCGCCAGCGGCCGGCGCAGACGCTCGAGGTCGAGGAGCTGCGCGTCGGCTCGGGTGCGAAGGCGGACGTCAGGATCGGCGACCGTCTCGTCGCGGGGCTGGCGCTCAAGCTGCGGCCGGCGCTCGGCGGCCTCTCGATCGAGCCGATCGACCTCTTCGCCGGCGCCTTCCTGAACGGCGTGCCGGTCGCGGGCCACGAGGTGCTCGAGCCGGGCGGCGCGCTGCAGATCGGGCAGGCGCTGCTCGAGCTCAAGGTGCCCGAGCCGGCGAAGTTCGTCCTCTCGGTCGACGAGGGCTACCTCGACCACGCGGTGCGGCGCCTCAGCCTCGATGCGACGACGAAGGAGTCGGCGACGCTCGAGCACGACGGCCCGCCCGAGGCGTCGTGGGGCAAGGACCCGGTCCTCGCGCGGTCGATGGCGGGAGCGATCGGGCTCGCGCTCGTCCTCTCCCTCTGGCTCGGCGCGGCGGGGGGCGGCGGCGGGCGCGGCGACCTCGCGGCGGCGCACGCCGACGCGAAGACGGCCGAAGGCCACGCGCTCGGCGGTTCCGACGGCTGCCTCGCCTGCCACGAGGGCTCGACCTCGTCGCGGAAGTTCCGTTGCGCCGAATGCCACCAGGACCAGGTGGCCGCGAACTCGTCGCACCCGCCCGCCTCCGCGCCAGCCGAGAAGACGCGGGAATGCGCCGACTGCCACGAGGAGCACCTCGGTCGCGAGACGCTGCTCTGGAACGCGGTGCACGTGACGCTCGCCGACGCGCGGCGCGAGCCGCTGCTGCCCGGGCCCGCGCCGAAGGAGGTCTGCGCCGGCTGCCACGGCGCCGAGCTCCCTGCGCGCAAGCTCGCCGACGTCGCGCCGGCGCGCGACCGTGCGCGGCCGCTCTACGACGTCGCGCTGCAGTTCGAGTCGTTCTCCCACACGAAGCACCTCCATCCGTCGGCGGTCTTCGAGCGCGGCACGACGATCACCTGCGCGACCTGCCACGAGAAGCGCTCGACCGACGGCCGCGGCTTCGCGACCGTGACCTACGAGAGCTGCCTCGCCTGCCACGCGTGGCGGCTCAAGGACCGCAAGCACGGGCGCGACAGCGGCGTCTGCGCCGACTGCCACGAGAAGACCGGCGCGAAGGAGCTGAAGACCACCGCCGCCGCGCCGGCGCCGGTGCGCTACGCCTTCGAGCCCCAAGATCACCCCGTCACGAAGGAGGCGTGCGCCGCGTGCCACGTCTCCGGCAAGGTCGGGAGCGAGCGGCGGGTCGCCGGCGCGCCCTTCCGCCACGACCACCACCTGCCGGTCTTTCCCGACGGCTCGCTCGACGAGGAGTCCGCGCGCACGCAGTGCGCCGTTTGCCACGCGAACGTGCGCGACTCGAAGAGCCTCGCCGACCTCGCGAAGAGCGGCCGCCTCGACGTCGACCTCGGCGCCTGCTCGAAATGCCACAAGGGGAGCGCGACCGTCGCTCCGTCCGACGCCAGGTCCGGCTCGGACGGCGGCGCCGGCTCGGGCCCGCGCGCCGACATCGTCCACCGCTCCCACGCCGGCGGCGCGCGCGGCACCTCGAACTCCGACGTCCTCGCGCGCGGCTGCTTCGCGTGTCACGTGCTCGCGCAGGACGGCGTCGCGATGGGGGTGGGCCCGAAGGCGCGCGCCTGCGCCGACTGCCACGCCGGCCACGCGCGGACGTCCTGCGCGACCTGCCACATCGACCTCGACCGCCCCGCGAAGCCCGGCGAGCCGGCGCGCTGCGAGCGGAGCGTGATCGACGCGAAGGAGGCGGTCGTCGTGAAGCGCGGCGGCGTCGAGAAGTTCGACCACTTCTCGCCGAACCACGGGTCGCTCGCGTGCGACGCCTGCCACGCGGGCGTCGACGGGACGAGCCGGCTGAAACAGATCGGGATGCCGGGGGTGGCGATGGACGCGTGCGTGAAGTGTCACGCGATCGCGCGATTCCATCGGTAGGCGCGGCGGAGAGCGGAGGAGCGGGCGTCGAGGGCGCAGGGCACGTCCGCGAAAGCGAGCCGGCGACGCCGGGCCGGTCAACGCGCCGAGACGTCGTATTCGACGTGACTCGAGTAGGTGCTCTCGTACGTCGATTCGCTCCCGTCGGAGAGGTCGATCGCGTCCACGAGCCAGCGTCCGCGGCCGTCGGTCCGCACCCGGACGTGGTTCGCGCGCCAATGGCGGACCTGCGGCTTCGGGCCTCCGTCGGAGGTCGTCGAAGACCTCCGGTTCGAAGGGTCGAGCCGACTCATGTCCTCCAGCAGCTCGGGCGGAAATTCCATCGAGAACTCGCCTCCGCGGCTCGTCACGCGGGGATCGGCCGATCCCGAGTCGATCCATTCCGTCAGGACGACGTCGCGACGCGAGGTTGTCGACTCGAAGACGACGCCGCCGTCCGTGCGGACCGCGATCGGCGCCGTGACCTCGAACACTCCCTCGACCTTGACCCGCTTCCCGCCGTCGACCCCCTCGACGTTCGTGAAGCCGCGGAATCCATCGCGATCCGTCGAAGCGCACCCCGCGAGCGCGACCCCTGCGACGACGCTCGCGACTCGGATCGAGACCTGCGCCTTCATGGGCTCACCTCGTTCTCGACTCTCGTCCTCGACTCTCGTCGTCGACGAGACCATTTCCGACTCGACGGCCGATCGACCGTTCGCGCGCGATTAAAACCGAACGCCGCGAACGGCGCCACCGACTCGCAATTCCGCGGCGGTCCCTCGGGCACCACATTCGTCGACCCACGAATGCGATCCGATCGGGCGCCCGCCCTATTCGCTCGCGCCGCCCCATTTCCGGTCACCGATCGACCGCGGTGGCCGACGGATCCCGCGAGGACCGCGCCGCGCCCGAATGCGCAGACACGAGGTCGGACGTTGTACGAGGACCGTGCGCAGAGGCCGCGGGAGAAGACCTCGTCGAGGGAGGGCCTCGCGCGACTGTCGACCACCGAATCAGCAGCAGGCACGGTCCCGTAGGTCGCGCAGTGCGCCGGAGCCGCCGCTTGTCAGTTGAATGGAGCGGCGAAGGGCAGCCCTCATCGAGGCGAGGTTTTCTCCCGCGGCCTCTGCACTCGCGCCCTCGACGTCTGCTCCTCCGTCTCCTGCTCCTCACTTCGGAGCCGCGCGCTTCTCCTCGTACCCGCTCGCATCGTCCTTCACCGTGAACGGCTTCCCGTCGCGCAAATAGAACCTCGCCCGCTCCTCGCCGTTCATCGGCCGCGACCCGATGCGCCCGAAGACCGACATCTGGTGGCCGCTCTCGTCGCAGCCGCGGTCGCGCTGCTGGCCGGTGGAGATGGCGATGCAGGGCGCCGGTGTTGGGCAGGTGGCGATCAGCTTGGGGTCGGGCGGCGGCGAGGCGCCGTCGGTCTGCGCCGAGCGCGCCGGGCTCCAGAGCTCGACCACGCGCAGCCCGTTCTTCCCGTCGGCGACGTAGGCGAAGAAGCTCGCGTTGGTGAGGCCGGTGACGACGGCGTTCACGTCGTTCATGACCCCTTCGGCGGTGAACTTCTGGACCAGCGTCGGCGCGCGGAAGCGCCGGACGTCGACGATCGCGAGCCCCTCCTTGCCGGCCGCGACGTAGGCGTAGGTGCGCGAGACGCGGACGTTGCGAGCGTCGGCGAGAGGGACGAGGACGCCGCTCACGACCGCCGGCGCCTCGAGGTTCGTGACGTCGAGCACCTTCATGCCGTCGGCGTCGACGACCGCGGCGTAGCGGAACTGCGCGTCGAGCGCGCGCAGCCCGTTCAGCCCCTCGGTCACTTCCGTCACGAGCGCCGGCGCCTTCGGGTCGAGGACGTTCACCACCGCGATCCCGCGCGGCGTGCAGACGTAGAGGTAGTGGCCGATCACCGCGCCGCCGCTCGCCCCGGTCAGCTTCCCGTCGGGATTGAAGGTGGCGGCGCGCTCGAGGAAGTTGTTCTCCCCGTTGCCGTCGACGAAGGTGTTCACGTCGACCGTCACGAGCCCCTCGACGCGGTCGGTGACGAAGGCGTAGCCGAAGAAGGGCTCGACCTTGCCTTCGCGGCTGGCCGGGTCCTGGACGCGCCGCGGGTCGAGCGGCACGGTCGAGGGGAGGAGGACCGCGCTCGCGTCGCGCGTCTTCACCTGCGCCCGCGCGCCGAGCGGGCTGAACGGCGACGACACGATGCGCTGCGCCGCGTCCTTGTTGGCGACGTTCGCGATGTCGAAGACGCGCAGGCCGTCCTTGCCGTCGGCCGTGTAGAGGTACTCGCCGCGCGCCTGCACCGACTGCGCGTTCTCCGACTCGTGGACGTAGTGGTCGGTCAGCACGCGGCCCCCCTGCTGGTGCGCCGCGAACGACTCGGGCTGCGTCAGCGCGTGGAAGTCGCTGCCGATCACCGGCTGCGGCTCGAAGCCCTCGGTCACGCCGATCGACTCGACGCCACCGCCGCCGAGCCCCACGTACGCGTACGACCCGACGAAGTCGGCCGCATGCGAGCCGAGCACGAAGAGCGTGGCGAGCCTCGCGTTGTTGTCGTCCGCCTCGCTCAGGTGGCAGGCGGTGCACGCCTGGCCGTACTTCGCGCTGAAGGTGTGGGGCGGGAAGGGGGTGAACGCGGTCGCGCTGAAGCCGGCCGACGAGATGGTCGGCTGCTGGTTCACGACGATCGCGCGGTTGCCGTCCTCGACCGTCGCGCAGACCGCCGACGCCGAGCGCACCGGGCTGATCTGGTTGCCCTTCACGTCGCCGTTGATGCCGAGCATGAAGGAGTCGCTGCGCAGCCCCTGCGAGTAGTACCCGACGTCGCCCTTCGTGCACTCGCCGAAGTAGTGCTTGGCGTCGAGGCGGACGTTGGTGCGCGCCGCGAGGTGGCAGCCCTGGCACGAGACGGCCCACGCGACGTGGCAGGTGTAGCAGGTGAGGCGGTCGTTCCCGTGCGCGAGCTTGTCGGGCGCGACGCGCGCGTCGCCGAAGCCCGAGCCGTCGCGCAGCAGCGTCTTCGCGACCGCCGCCTTCTTGTTGTAGGCCTTGCTCGCCGGGTCGACGACGTCGGCGAGCTGCGGCACGACCCACTGCCGGCTCGGGTCGACCTTGCTGTGCTGCACGAGCGTCTTGCCGCCGTCCTTCCACTCGAACTGCGGCTTGCCGGCGCCGAACGGCACGCGCGTGCGCGGCGCGTCGTTGCTGCCCGGCTGGTAGAGCAGGTCGCGCCCGCCGGCCGGGTTGCTGGTCTTGAGCTTCGCGCGCTCGGAGACCGTGCCGTGGCAGTCGATGCAGGCGATCTCGACCGCGTCGATCATCTCGCCGTAGAGCTTCCCGTCGCCGTGCACGTCCTGCTCGGTGTGGCAGTCGATGCAGTGCATGCCCGCCTCGAAGTGGGCGTCGACGAGGTGGACCGCCTTCTTGGCCCACTCGGGGTCGCCGGCCGGGATGACGTTGCCGTCGGCGTCGAGCAGGCGCCCCTCCTGGTCCTTCCGGTAGATCTTGCGGAACGACCAGCCGGAGCGGTGCTGCGGCGTGAACTGCGTGTGCTTGGCGGTCGGGTTGGCCTGGTCGTGGACGTCGTGCAGCTCCTCGCCCCACTTGGCCTGGCCGTCCTTCTTGTAGAAGGCCGCGCCGTCGGTCTCGCCGTCCCACCACTCGACGCCGATGTAGTTGCCGAGCGCGCCGCTGCCCTGGTGGATGTGGCAGGTGAGGCACTGGCTGGTCGGGATCGCGCGCGTGAAGCGGTGCTCGATCGGGTGGCCGCGCTCGCCGCGCGCGATCGTCGCGTCGTTGCTCGCGCTCGTGCCGTCGCGGCCGGCGAAGGCGGCCGGCCCGCCCGCCGCGCTGTCGTCGTTGGCGTAGAGGACGTGGCAGGCATTGCAGCCGCTGGAGCGGTACTCGCCGGCGTAGTCGTTGGTGCCGAGGAACCAGAGGTTGGGGTCGTTGAGCCGCGTCTTGGTCACGGTGAGGACCGCGCCGTCGACCTTGTTCAGCGTCCCGAGCCCGCGCGTGTTGGGGATGCCGCGCTCGAGCACGCGGAACTGGTTGCCGGGCTCGGAGATCTCGAAGCGCGGGTAGGGGATGAGCTCGGCGAGGACGCCGCGCGCCTTCTCGGCCTCGGTCGGCGCCGGGTTCGCGACCGCCTTCGCCGCCGTCCCGTTCGGCATGTAGAACTCGCCGACCGTGTAGTGCTTCCACGGCGAGACGCCGTTGTTGTAGAGGCCGGAGCCGGGCACCATCGCGCTGTGCGCCATGATGCTGGTCGGGACGCGCCGCGTCTCGCTCGGGTGGCACGGGCCGCAGGTCTGCGGCGCGACGCGCAGGTCGCCGGGGTTCACGAAGCGGACGAACTCGAGCCGCTCCGTGTTGAGCAGCGCGTAGCTGTTCTTCGGGTTGGCCGAGCTCGCCCATTTCCCCGGGAAGAGGGGCGCGACGTGCGCCGACTCCATCGCCGCGAGGTAGCCGGAGTCGAACGGGCGCGTGCTCTTCGAGCCGGAAGGCTTGTGGACGTTCGGGTCGCCGCCGTGGCATTGGGCGCAGCCGATGCGCACGAGATTCGACACGTGCATCGAGGGGCGATCGACCCCCTCGTGGCAGGTGATGCAACCGGCCGACGCGGCGGTCTCCTCGTCGGCGGTGCCGTAGCCTGTCTCGCCCGGGACCGGCGGTGCGTGGCCGATCGACGTCGAGAGGTCGCGGTCGGTGAAGCGGGCGCACCCCGCGACGACGACGAACGCGGACCCGGCGAGCGCCGCGGCCGCGAAGGCGGCGCGCAGTGCGGTGCGAGGCTCGATGCCGAGCATTTCCGTTCCCCCGACGATGCGGCCCGGGCCGCTCAGAAAGCGAAGGTCGCGGTCACGAAGAACCCGAACAGCGTTCCGCTGCCGGCGATGTCGCGCAGCCCGTCGCCGGGCAGCAGCGCCGACACGCCGCTGGTGAAGATGACGTTGTCGATGCCGAGCGGCCGGTACTGCGCGGCGAGGCTCAGGTCGATGCCGATGTTGCTCCCGACCGACGTCGCGAACTGCTGGTCGAGCGAGTCGGTGTTCACGAAGCGCAGGAAGAGCGTGTCGGCGAAGACCGTCCACTGGTTGCTGAGCGCGCCCTCCCACCCGGCGTGCAACAGGAAGAGGCCGGGGTTCACGAAGTTCGGCGCGTCGAAGTTCTTGGTGCGGAGGTTCGGGTAGAGGCTGTTGCCGTTCTTCAGGCGCTGGCCGCCGAGCACGAAGTTGCTGCGGTCCCAGAAGCCGAAGGCGGCGCCCGCGAAGTCGGGGTTGTCGAAGACGCCGTCGAAGCCGTGCGCGGTGCCGTTGCCGGTGCCGCCGTCGCCCGAGGCGTAGAGCCCGCTCGTGATCACCTTCCACCAGTCGACCGGGTAGGCGAGCTCGAGCGCCGCCATCTGCCCGCTCACGTCGACCGAGCGCCCGGCGATCGGGTTGCCGGAGTCGTGACCGATCGCCTGGTAGAGCGCGTGGGAGACCTCGAAGCGCCCGATGTGCCCCTGCCCGTTGAAGCCGAGGTAGAGCAGGTCGACGTTGCGCGCGTCGTGGTCGGTGACCCAGAGCGCGGTGCCCTCGAGCGTGTAGCCCTTCCAGATCGCGTCCTGCATGAAGACGTCGGCGGTCACGATCTCCTGGTTGCGCGCGTTGCCGGTCTGGTTGAAGTTGCTGAACTTGTCCTTCTTCGCCATGTCGAAGTAGGCGAGGTCGTACTGGTAGCGGTTCTTCTCCCACGACCCGAACAGGCGCGCGCCGTCGTTGGCGTCGGCGAAGACGAACTTGCGGAAGTCGCTGGCGAACGCCTGGCGGCCGGCGCGCAGCGACAGGAAGTCGAAGTGGGGGTCGAACTCGGCGAGCAGCACCTCGCCGAACGCCTCCTGCAGCGCGTCGTCGTTCTCCGTCTCGTCGTTGGTGACGACATCGGCGTTGCGGATGTCGTGCGCGATGGTGACGCGCGCGCGCCACGTCGGCGGCCGGAACACGGTGTCGCCGTACTGCAGGTCGAAGGAGAGGAAGAGGTCGGACTTGATGTCCGTCTCCTTCCCGTCGCCCGCGAAGTCGTGGCGGTCGAAGACGGTCGCGCTCACCGCGTCGATGCGGAGGAAGAGGTTCTCGCCCCAGATCGGCAGGTCGCCCTTCAGCACGTTCGCGCCGTAGGGGTCCCACCACGGACGCGCGCCGACGATCGGGTACTCGCCGATCTCGCCGACGTTGAACGGGTTGAGCCGGCCGCGCTGGCCGTAGCGGTCGTACTCGGGCAGCGCGAAGTAGCGGTTCTCCACCGGCTCGAGGCGAGCGCCGAGCGGCGGCTCCGGCGACGGCGGCGGCGGCGTCTCCTGCGCCTGCACGACCGCGGCGCTCGCGAGGAACGCGGCGAGGCCGCCGATTCGGGGCCGAGCGATCGACGGGGCGCAAGGCATGGACGGTTCCCCCTGACCGGACCCTGCGGACGCGCCGTCGGCGCGGCCGAGCCGAGAGGCGGGCAGTGTAGGTTCGCGCGCGCGCGCGTCCATCGGTCGCCCGGTCGCCGGCGCCGGATCGGACGCGAGCTCGGCGTCGCGCGCTTGACACGGTTTCGCACGCCCGGCACATTGCGCCGCCTGTCTCGCCGCCGGCCGCGCACGGAGGAAGGAATGGTCCGATCGCCGTTTCGTCGCGCCGGGTTCGTCGCGGCGGCGCTCGCGGCGGCGGGCTGCTCGTCCGCGACCGACCGCTTCCTCTCGATCGAGAGCTATCCGCCGGGCGCGAGCGTCCGCCTCCTCGTCGAGGGGCGCGCCGCCGGCCAGACGCCCCTGGAGAAGGTGCACGTCGGCGCGCCGTCCGGGAAGACCGAGGTCCTCCTGATCGAGAAGGAGAACTACCAGACGGTCGCCTACCCGGTGGGTCCGGAGAGCCCCGACCACCTCTTCTTCTCGCTGCAGAAGGCGCCCGACCTCCTGCCGCTGCAGAACGCCGTCACCGAATTGCAGAACAACGTGCGCAGCATCCGCGAGACGGTCGAGGCGATGCGCGACGCCGAGAAGAAGGGCGGGAACTGAGATGGGATCGAACCGGTTCCGCGCCGCGGGAGCGCTGCTGGTCGCCGCCCTCGCCGCCGCCTGCAGCAGCAGCGACGTCGCGATCGTGATCAAGTCCGACCCGGCGGGCGCGACCGTCTACGTCGACGGCGAGCGCGCCGGCGCCGACGGCGACACCTTCGCGCTCCACTTCGGCGGCGATTCGCGCCGCAAGGTCCACGTCCAGCTCTGCCTGCGCGGCCGCGAGCCGGCCGAGGCGATGTGGGAGCTGGTCGAGGTGCCGTCGCCCGACGGCCGCGGCGTCCGCGAGAAGACCTTCAGGCTGGAGAGGGTGCGCTGATGCGCAGGCTCGCGTGGGGACTCGCGCTCGCGTTCTCGGTCGCGGCGTGCGGCGCGCCGCCGCTCGACCTCGTCCACGTCAAGGCGATCTCGAGCGATTCGCAGGAGCCGGTGCCCTGCGCCGTCTACTTCGACGGCGAGCGGCAGGACGACCTGTCGGGCCAGCCGCTCGTGACGCCCGTGTCGATCGCGATCTCCTTCCGTCCCGACCCGACCGGGGTGCACGACAGCGCCGGCGTGAAGATCTCCGTCTTCCCGATGATCTCGGTCGACGGGAAGTGGAAGCTCCCGTCCGAGGGGACGGGCGATCCGGCGCCGGGCTTCCGCTTCGACCGCCACGCCGAGCGGCTGATGCGCCGTTCCGACGCCCGCACGCAGCTGTTCATCCTGCTGCCGAACGGCGACGGCCGCTGGTACGAGCTGCCGAGCCGCGGCGCGTCGATCAGCGCCGGCAGCTGAGCGGCGCCTGCGGCGTGGCGCTCACAGCTCGCCGGGCGAGAGCCCCGCGAGCGCGAAGTAGTCGCGCGGCCGCACGACGCCGCGCAGTCCGGGCCGGCAGCCCGATGGATCCTTGGCGACGTCGCCCACGAGGCGCGGCTGCTCGCCGGAGAAGCGCCGCTCGTCGCTGTCGTCGAAGCGCCCGCCCAGGACGAACGCCGCGCCGCGCTTCGCCTTCGTCCACTGCTCGGCGTTGCCGGCGAGGTGGTGGACCGGCGGTTTGAAGCCGCCGGCCGCGAGGCCGCCCTCGTCGACCGCCATCGGCGCGTCCATGCCGGCGCAGAGGCGTCCACCGCCGATCTTCGGATCGAAGCGGGCGGTGGGGCTCGGGTCCCACGCGAACTTGCGGTGGTCCTGGCTCGGCGTCTTCGGACCCTTCGCGGCGAGCCACCACTCCTCGGCGGTCGGCAGGTCGCGGTCCTTCAAGGCGAGCAGCACGACCGCCTGCGCGTAGGTCGCGTTCTCGACCGGCCAGCGCGGGTGGCGGGCGGCGTCCGGCGCGGCGTTCCACTCGGGCGGCGCCTTCGCGAGCTGGTCGAGCGCGCCGTCGAGGCCGAGGCTCTCGAGCCATGGCAGCGACGGCAGCGCGCGCTGGACGGCGTCGCGCCGGTTCTTCACGTCGGCGAGGAAGGCCTGGAACTCGCCGATCGAGACCGCGGCGGCGTCGATCCAGAAGGGCGCGACCGGGACCGGCTCGCCGGGCTTCATCGGCAGCAGCCTGGAGCCGACCACGACCGAGCCGCCGCGCACCGGCGCCATCCCGTTCAGCTGCGCCTCGAGGGCGTCGAGCCGCGCCGCGCAGTCGGCGGCGTACTTCACGTCGGGCGCCGCCGCGCCGAGCTCGGTCGCGGCGGCCTGGAACGAGGAGCGCGCGCGCCCGATCGCGAGGTCTTCGAAGAGGGCGCGGAAGCCCTGGCGCAGCGCATCGACGCCCGCCTTCGCACGGCGCGCCGTGTCGTCCTTGAGCTCGGGGCCGCCGAGCGCGTCGAGCGCCTGGCCCGCCTTCGCGAGGTCGCGCCCGTCGCCGGAGAGCAGCGCGAGCGCCGCGTCGAGCTTCGCGACGTGCTCGCTCCAGCGCTGCGCGCGCGCGTCGAGCTCGGCGAGCTTCGTCGCGCTTGCGGCGTCGCCCGTGCCGCCGTCGGAGGCAAGGAGCTGCGCGCTCGCGGCGTGCGCCGCCGCGAGCTGGTCGGCGACCGCCTTCGAGCCGCCGGCGCGCCACGCGGCGCTCGACGCGATCTTGTCGAGCGCGGCGCCGGCCGCGGCCAGCTCGCGCGCGACCGACTCGGCGCCGGCGTCGCGCGCGCGGCGCTGCTCGAGGAGCTTGCGCGCGGCGTCGACGTCGGTGGCGGGCAGGAGCTCGGCGACGAGCGCCGGCTCGCTCCCGAAGAACTTGGCGAGATTCGTGCGCGACTCGGCGACGCGCGCGTCGACGGTGGCGAAGGCGGCCGACCCGCCGGCGGCGGCGAGGCCGTCGTGCGCGCGCTTCCACTCCTGCGCGAGCGGCGCGAACGCGGCGCGCACGACGGGTTCGTAGCTCTGGATGCGGCGGTCGAGCTCCGCCTTCGCGAAGCCGTCGTAGAGCCCGGTGTAGGTGGTCGCGATCGAAGCGCGGCTCGCGGCGTTCTGCGTCTCGCGCAGCTCGTCGCCGAAGCGCGCCAGCGCGGTGAACGGGACCTCGATCGCCGGCTTGTGGTTGATGGCGGTCGACTCGATCACGCCGCGCAGGTCGAGCGCTCTGCTGACGAGGTTGACGAAGTCGCCCGCCTCGTCGCGCAGCGGCAGCCCGTCGGGGAGCTGCATGCGCAGGGCGTCGGCGTCGACCTGCAGCCTGCGCGACGGTCCGCTCGCCTGGAACTCCGACTCGAAGTCGCGGAGCTTCTTCTTCGCCTGCTCGGCGGTGAGGGCCGCGCCAGCGGGGACTTCGTCGCGGTCGGCCTGGTTCAGCCGCTCGCGCACGGCGTCGCTGCGCCCCGCGGGCGCCGACTTCTCGACGTCCGCCTTCACGGCGGGGAAGAGGGCGAGCACGACCTGGCGGCCCGCGTCGATCTCGTTGAGGTCGCGGCGCGCGGTGTTGCGCACGTCGGCGCTGCCGAGCCCGGCGGCGGCGCGCCGCTCGACGTCGTCGAGCCGGAGCGCCAGCTCGGCGACGGCCTTGCCCGCGTCACCCGACCGGCGCGACGCGAGGTCGCCCTGGATCGCGGCGCGCAGCTCGGGCCCCGAGCGAGAGGTCACGACCTTGCCGCGCAGCTCGCCGAGCCGCTTCCAGCGGTGCTCGAGGTCGGCGAAGGGCAGCGCATAGGACGGCGCCTGGCGGACGACGGGGTCGGCCTCCCAGGCGAGGAGCTGCTCGGCGTCGTCGCAGAGGGTCGCGAGTGTGCGCGCCTCCTTCGAGCCGGCGCCGTCCGCGGCGCGCCGCGCGTGGTCGCGCGCCGCTTCGACCGACTCGCGGTTGACCAGGCGGTCGCCGATGCGGGCGCGCAACTGCACCGCGTCGGCCTCGAGCTGCGCGGCGGTGAAGGTCGCGGGCGCCGCGGGGCCGCCGCCCCCCGGCGTCTCGAGCCGCTTGTTCTCCGCCTCCATCCGCTGCCACGCGTCGTACCCGCGCCATGCGGCGAAGCTGACTCCGCCGAGCACGACGAGCGCGACCGCCGCCTTCGTGAGCCTGCGGCGCAGCCGCGCGCGCGCGGCCGCGCTCTGGAACGGCTCGATGATCTCGCCGCGCTCGACGCGCCGGAGGTCCTCGATCACCTCCTTGAAGCTCGCGTAGCGGTCGGCGCGGTCGAGCGCGGTCATGCGCTCGATCACGCGCGAGAGCGATTCGGGGATCGAGCCGTCCTGCGCCAGCTTGCGCGGCGAGAGGAAGTCGAGCGTCGTCTTCTTGCGCAGCAGCTCCTGCACCGAGTCCTCGTGCAGCGGCCGCTTGCCCGCGAGCAGGTGGCAGAAGGTCGCGCCGAGCGAGTACATGTCGCTGCGGTGGTCGACCTTCTCGGCGCGGCACTGCTCGGGGCTCATGTAGAGCGGCGTGCCGATCACCGCCTGCGTGGCAGTCAGCTCGACGCTCATCGTGATGCTGCGCGAGATGCCGAAGTCGGCGACCTTCACGCGCGCGGCGTGGTCGAGGAGGATGTTCTCCGGCTTGACGTCGCGGTGGACGATCTGCAGGCGTTCCGCCTCGAGCAGTCCCTCGGCCGCCTCGATCATCCAGCGGATCGCGTCGGCGGGGGGGAGGCGGCGGCCGGGCAGCTCGTTCACGTGCGCGAGCAGGCTGCCGCCCGAGACGAACTCCATCACGAGGAAGTGGACGCCCTGCTCGCGGCCGACGTCGTGGATCTGGACCACGTGCGGCGTGCTGAAGCGGCCGATCGTCTTCGCCTCGCGCTGGAAGCGCTGCAGCAGGTCGTCGTCGGTGCAGAGCTCCTCGCGGATCACCTTGAGGGCGACGGTCCGGTCGAGGCTGAGCTGCGTCGCCTTGTAGACGGTGCCCATGGCGCCGCGGCCGAGGACCTCGTTGATGCGGCAGCCGCCGAGCACCTGGCCGACCAGCGGATCGGCGCCGCCCGGTCCGGGGCGCCGCTCGCCGTCGGTGCCGCGGCTCGTGCCCGAACCCGGCTGGCCGTCGCCGTTCGCAGCGCCGCCCTCGACGACGGTCATGCCCTCGGCCGGCGGCGCGCCGGCGTCGCGCAGCCGCTCGGGCTGGAACGGCGTCGGCCGCTGCTCGGCGAGCGTCGGCTCGGCGCGCGTCGCGGACGGGCCGGCGACCAGCGTGTCGCGCTTCTCGACCAGCGTCCCGATCTCGCGCTGGCACGACGGGCAGGTGAGGCGGTCGGCCCCGGTCGGGAGCGCGCCCGCGATGGACTGCTGACAGTGGGGACACCTGGTGACGACCACGCTCGCGTCCGCTCCTGCCGTCGAGGGACAAAGACCGGCGAGGCGACGACGTTAGCAACGCGCGCCGCCGCGCACGCCTCGGGTCCGCCGCCCGCGGTCCCGGTATGCTGCGCCCCCTTTCGTCGGCCCGAGAGGAGCGAGGAGATGAGCGCAGGCGGCAGCGCATACCCCCGGCGCACGCACACCTGCGGCGAGCTCCGTCCCGAGCACGTCGGCCAGCGCGTCACCCTGAACGGCTGGGTCCACACGGCGCGCGACCACGCCCATTTCGTCTTCGTCGACCTGCGCGACCGCTACGGCGTGACCCAGGTTTTCTTCGGGGACGGCGACGGAAAGCTCCTCGCCGAAGCGCAGTCGCTGCGGCCGGAGGACGTCGTCGCGATCGTCGGGAGCGTGCGGGCCCGCCCGCAGGAGAACGTCAACGCCGAGCGGTCGACCGGGGCGGTCGAGCTCGTGGCCGAGCAGCTCTTCGTGCTGAACCGCGCCAAGACGCCCCCCTTCGAGATCCGCGACGACGCGAAGATCTCCGAGGAGGTGCGCCTCAAGTACCGCTACCTCGACCTGCGCCGCCCGGTGATGCAGCGCAACCTGATGTTCCGCCACCGCTTCCTGCAGGCGCTGCGCGACGACTTCACCCGCCAGGAGTTCGTCGAGGTGGAGACCCCCTTCCTCACCAAGGCGACGCCGGAGGGGGCGCGCGAGTACTTCGTGCCGAGCCGCCTCTACCCCGGCCACTTCTACGCGCTGCCGCAGTCGCCGCAGATCTTCAAGCAGCTCCTGATGGTCTCGGGGTACGACCGCTACTTCCAGATCGCGCGCTGCATGCGCGACGAGGACCTGCGCGCCGACCGCCAGCCCGAGTTCACCCAGCTCGACCTCGAGCTGTCGTTCCCCGACGAGGAGCTGGTCTTCGCGACGGTGGAATCGGCGCTCGCGCACGCGATCGAGAAGGCGTCGGGCCGCAAGGTGGCCACGCCGTTCCGCCGCATCGCGCACCACGACGCCATGCTCCAGTTCGGCTGCGACAAGCCCGACTTCCGCAACCGGCTGCGCATCGCCGACGCGACCGACGAGGCGAAGGCGAGCGAGTTCAAGATCTTCCGCGGCGCGGTCGACGGCGGCGGCGTCCTGCGCGCGCTGCGCGTGCCGGGCGCGGGCGAGCTCTCCCGCAAGGAGATCGAGGGTCTCGAGGCGAAGGCGAAGGAGTTCGGCGCGAAGGGGCTCGCCTGGACCAAGATCGACGCGGCGGGGAAGGCGGGCGGGGGCGTGGCCAAGGGGCTCGAGAACGGCGCCGGGAAGGCGATCCTCGCGAAGCTCAGCGCCGCGCCCAACGACCTGCTGCTCTTCGTCGCCGACCGCGAGCGCGTCGCGGCGACGGCGCTGAGCGAGGTGCGGCGCGCCCTGGGCGAGCGGTTCGGCGGCGTGAAGCGCGACGACCTCGAGTTGTGCTGGGTCGTCGAGTTCCCGCTCTTCGAGTTCGACGAGGACGAGAAGGCGTGGAAGGCGGCGCACCATCCGTTCACCACGCCGATCGAGGAGTACGAGGGGCAAATGGCGAAGGAGCCGGGCAAGGTGCGCGCGCGCGCCTACGACCTGGTGATGAACGGCTGGGAGCTCGGCTCGGGCTCGATCCGGATCCACGACCGCGCGCTGCAGCAGCGTGTCTTCGAGGGGGTCGGCATGCCGGCCGAGACGGCGAAGCGCAAGTTCGGCTTCATGCTCGAGGCCTTCGAGTACGGCGCCCCGCCGCACGGCGGCATCGGCATCGGCATCGACCGCCTCGTCGCCCTCCTCCTCGGCCACGACAACATCCGCGAGGTGATCCCGTTCCCGAAGACGGCGTCGGCGACCGACCTCATGACCGGCGCGCCGACCGCGGTCGAGGAGCGGCAGCTCCGCGACCTGCATCTGCGGCTCGACGTGCCGCCCGCGGCGCCGAAAGAGGGCGTCTGAATCCCATGGCCGACACGATCGCGATCACCCTGCCCGACGGGAAAGTGCTCGAACAGCCGAAGGGGGTGAACCTCGGCGAGCTCGCGCGCACCATCGCGATCTCGCTCGGCAAGAAGGCGCTCGGCGCCGTGGTCGACGGCAAGACGCTCGACCTCCAGCGCAATCTCACCGCGAACGCGAGCGTCAAGTTCGTGACCGAGGCCGATCCGCAGGCGCTCGACATCCTCCGCCATTCGTGCGCCCACCTCATGGCGCAGGCGGTGAAGCGCCTCTTCCCCGAGGCGCAGTTCGGCGTCGGGCCGGTGATCGAGAACGGCTTCTACTACGACATGAAGCTGCCGCGGCAGCTCGAACCGGCCGATCTCGAGAAGATCGAGGCCGAGATGAAGAAGGCCGCGGGCGAGGACTTCAAGGTCACGCGCAAGGAGATGCCGCGCCCGGACGCGCTCGCGTGGGCCGACGAGCGGCACGACCCCTTCAAGCGCGAGCTGATCGAGGGCTTCCCGGCCGACGACGCGATCACCTTCTATTCCCAGGGCGAGTTCACCGACCTCTGCACCGGCCCGCACGTGCCGTCCACCGGCCGGATCAAGCACTTCAAGCTGCTCTCGATCGCGGGCGCCTATTGGCGCGGCGACGAGAAGCGGCCGATGCTGCAGCGCATCTACGGCACCGCCTTCGTCGACGCGAAGTCGCTCGAAGAGCACCTGAGAGCGCGTGAAGAGGCGGTCAAGCGCGACCACCGCAAGCTCGGCAAGGAGCTCGGCCTCTTCATGTTCCATCCGCTCGCGCCGGCGAGCCCGTTCTTCCTGCCGAAGGGAGCCCTGCTCTACAACGGCCTCATCACCTACCTGCGCGGCCTCTATCGCGAGTTCGGGTACCAGGAGGTCGTGACGCCGCAGATATTCGCGAGCGAGCTCTGGAAGATCTCCGGCCACTACGACAACTACCGCGAGAACATGTACTTCACGACGGCCGAGGAGCGCGAGTTCGGCGTGAAGCCGATGAACTGCCCCGCCCACGCGCTGATGTTCGGCTCGCGCATCCGCAGCTATCGAGAGCTGCCGCTGCGCTTCGCCGACTTCGGCCGCCTGCACCGCTTCGAGCGCAGCGGCGTCGTCTCGGGGCTGACGCGCGTGCGCTCGTTCAGCCAGGACGACGGCCACACCTTCCTCGCGCCCGAGATGATCGGCGAGGAGATCGAGCGCTGCTTCCAGCTGCAGCGCCGCATCTACAAGGACCTCGGGCTGAGCGAGCCGACGATCCTCGTCGGCACGCGGCCCGAGAAGTCGCTCGGCTCCGACGAGATCTGGAAGAGGGCGGAGGCGCTGCTCTTCGAGGCCCTGAAGAAGCTGGGCCAGGCGCACGTGCTGAACCCCGGCGACGGTGCCTTCTACGGTCCGAAGCTCGACTTCCAGGTGCGCGACGCGCTCGGCCGCGCCTGGCAGCTCGCGACGATCCAGCTCGACTTCAACATGGCGGAGCGCTTCGACCTCCACTTCAGCGCGCAGGACGGGACGAACCAGCGGCCGGTCGTGATCCACCGCGCGATCCTCGGCTCGCTCGAACGCTTCATCGGCGTCTACCTCGAGCACACCGGCGGCCACTTCCCGCTCTGGCTCGCGCCGGTGCAGATGAGGATCCTCCCGGTGATGACCGACGTCCTGCCCTATGCGAAGTCGGTGGCAGAGCGGCTGGAGAAGGCGGGCTTCCGGGTCGAGCTCGATGAACGGCAGGAGAAGATCGGCGCCATGATCCGAGACGGCGCACTCGAGAAGATCCCCTACCTCCTGGTGGTCGGCGCGCGCGAGAAGGAGGGGGGGACGGTGGCCGTCCGCGACCACAAGAGCGGCGACCAGGGGGCGATCGCGCTGGACGCCTTCATCTTGAAGGCGCAGGAGCAGATCGCCCGCCGCGAGTGACTCTCCCGCGGGCCGCCTTGAAGGAAACGCGCCCGCCCCCTAGCATTCCCCGCCCGCTCCGTTCACCGGAGCGGCACCAAGAGCCGGGTCGGGACCCTTCCCGCCGGCCTCTTTTCGTTTCTTCGACCCGAACTCCCGGAGGGCAGGCGTACGACCACGCACCAGTACCGCATCAACGACATGATCCGCATCCGCGAGGTGCGATTGATCGACGAGAACGGCGCCCAAGTCGGCGTCGTGGAGACCGGGGAGGCGCGTCGGCGCGCCTACGACGCGGGCCTCGACCTGGTCGAGGTCTCCCCCGATGCCCGCCCGCCGGTCTGCAAGATCATGGACTACGGGAAGTTCAAGTACGCCCTGAAGAAGAAGGAGCACGAGTCCAAACGCAAGCAGCACCAGGTCCAGATCAAGGAGATCCGGCTGCGCCCGAAGATCGCCGAGCACGACGTCTCCTACAAGGCGAAGCAGGCGCGCGACTTCCTCCTCGACGGTGACAAGGTGCAGGTGACGATGCTGTTCCGCGGCCGCGAGATGTCGCACATGGACGTCGCGCGCGTGGTGCTCGACTCGTTCGTGAAGAAGCTCGCGGACGTCTCGAAGGTCGAGCGTCCGCCGAAGATGGAGGGGCGCCGGCTCGGGCTCCTGCTGCTCTCGACCGCGCCGCCGCGGCCGCACGACCACAAGCCGGAGAAGGCGACCGATCACGAGAAGGCGACCGACCACAAGTCAACCGACCCCAAGTCAACCGACCACAAGTCAACTGACCCCAAGGCAACTGACCACAAGGCAACTGACCACAAGGCAACCGACCACGAGAAAGTGACCCATGGGGACGAGGCGGAGGCGAAGGCCCCCGCCAAGAAGAGCGAGGCGATGCCCCCCGAGGCGCCGTCCGCCCCGTCGGCCGACGGGACCCCTCCGGCCCCCGTGAAGACCAACTGACCGAACCCGAACCGAACGAAGGGAAGTGCGCCGTGCCCAAGATGAAGACCAAGAAGTCGCTGATCCGCCGCATCAAGGTGACCGGCACCGGCAAGCTCATGCGCATGCGTGAGGGCCGCCGCCACCTGATGTCGGGCAAGAGCGGCAACCGGCGCCGCAAGCTCCGCAAGCCCGCGCCGGTGCCGAAGGGCCTCGTCAAGGCCTACATGCAGCTGCTCCGCCCGAGCCTGTGAGGCGCCGGGTCCCGCTCTCCTGAAAGCAAGTAGTCGGAGGATTCCCGATGCCTCGCGTCCGCAGCGTCGTCACGCGCCTCAAGCGCCGCAAGCGCCTCCTCAAGCGCGTCAAGGGCTTCCGCGGCAGCCTGCACAAGAAGAAGCGCCAGGCGCGCGCTTTCGCGATCCGCGCCGGCAAGTACGCCTACCGCGACCGCCGCATGAAGAAGCGGGAGTTCCGCAGCCTCTGGATCACGCGCATCAAGGCGGCCGTGACCGCGCGCGGGATCTCCTACTCGAAGTTCATCAACGGCTTGAAGAAGGCGCAGATCACGCTGGACCGCAAGGTCCTCGCGGCGCTGGCGATCGAGGCGCCGGCGCAGTTCGACGACATCGTCGCCAAGGCCAAGACCGCGCTGGCGGCGTGAGCGGAGCTGCGGCTCCGGGACACGTTCCATGAGCCAGTCGCTCGTCGAATCCATCGCCCGGATCGAGGCGAAGGCCCGCGCGGCGATCGCGGCGGCGGCCGGAGCGGACGCGCTCGAGGAACTGCAGCGGATCGAGCGCGCCGTCCTCGACAAGGGCGGCGAGCTGAACCAGATCCTGCGCGGGCTCAAGGACCTCGACGCCGCCGGGAGGCGCGACGCCGGCCAGGCCGCCAACGAGAGCAAGGAGCGCCTCGCCGCCGCGTTCGCCGAGCGGCGGCGCGCGATCGCCGACGGCGCGGTCGCCGCCGCGCTCGCCGCCGAGCGGATCGACCCGACCCAGCCCGGCCCGCGCCGCCCGCTCGGCCACGAGCACCCGGTGAAGTCGGTGATGCGCGAGCTCGACGACCTGTTCGAGTCGATGGGCTTCACCGTCGTCGACGGCCCCGAGGTCGAGACCGACTTCTTCAACTTCGAGGCGCTGAACATCCCGCCGAACCACCCGGCGCGCGACGCGCAGGACACCTTCTACGTCGAGGGCGACAACGTCCTGCGCACCCACACGTCGGGCATGCAGATCCGCGCGATGCGCAAGTACGGCGCGCCGCTGCGCCTCGTCGCGCCCGGCCGCGTCTTCCGCAACGAGACGCAGGACGCCGGCCACGAGCACACCTTCCACCAGCTCGAGGGGCTGATGGTCGACGAGGGGACGTCGATCGGCCACCTGAAGGGGGTGCTCGAGCAGGTCCTCGCGCGCCTCGTCGGCGGGGAGGTGCGCACGCGCCTGCGGCCGCACTACTTCCCGTTCGTCGAGCCGGGGCTCGAGCTCGACTTCCAGTGCCGCATCTGCGGCGGCGCCGGCTGCTCCACGTGCAAGCGCACCGGCTGGATCGAGATCTGCGGCTGCGGCATGGTCCACCCCAAGGTGCTGGCGGCCGGCAACGTCGATCCCGAGAAGTACTCCGGCTTCGCGTTCGGGCTCGGCATCGACCGCCTGACGATGATGCGCCACGCCATCCCCGACATCCGCTGGCTGATGTCGGGCGACCTGCGCTTCCTGCGGCAATTCCGATGAAGCTCTCGCTGAAGTGGCTCGGCGAGCACGTCGACCTCGCCGGCGTGGCGCCGGACGACGTCGCGCGCGAGCTCACGATGAAGACCGCGCTCATCGAGGACGTCGTGCGGCCCGGCGCCGGTCTCGAGCAGGTGCGCGTCGGGCGGGTCGTCCACCGGGAGAAGCACCCCAACGCCGACCGCCTGTCGTTCTGCAAGGTCGACGCGGGCAGCGGCATCGTCGAGGTGGTGTGCGGCGCGCCCAACGTCGCGGAAGGCCAGAAGATCTGCTACGCGCCGGTCGGCTGCACGCTCCCCAACGGGCTCACGCTCGAGGCGCGCAAGATCCGCGGGATCCTGAGCCACGGGATGATCTGCTCCAACGCTGAGATGAAGCTCGGCGAGGACCACGACGGGATCCGCGTCCTGCCGGACGACGCGCCGGTCGGCCGCCCGATCGCGGAAGTGCTCGGCCTCGACGACGCGATCCTCGACATCGACAACAAGTCGATCACGCACCGCCCCGACCTCTGGGGCCACTACGGCTTCGCGCGCGAGCTCGCGGCGATCTTCGGACGAAAGTTGAAGGCGCTGCCCGTCGACGCGGGGCTGAAGCGCGCGGCGCCGGGCGCCGGGACGTTCCCGATCGCGCTCGAGGACACGGCGGGCTGCCCGCTCTACCTCGCGCTGCAGGCCGAATTCGAGGCGCTGCCGGCGTCGCCGGACTGGCTCGCGCGGCGGCTCGAGGCGGTCGGCATGCGGCCGATCTCCCTGCTCGTCGACCTCTCGAACTACGTCATGCTCGAGACGGGCCAGCCGACCCACCCCTTCGACGCCGACCGGCTCGAGGGCGGGCGGATCGTCGTGCGGCGCGCGAAGGCAGGGGAGAAGCTCGCGACCCTCGACGGCGTCGCGCGCGCGCTGACGGCCGAGGACGTCGTCATCGCCGACGGCGCGCAGGCGGTCGCGATCGCGGGCGTGATGGGCGGGGCGTCGACGGAGGTGTCGGCGTCGACGCGGCGGCTGCTGCTCGAGTCGGCGCGCTTCGACGCGGCGCGCGTGCGCCGGACGGCGACGCGGCTCGGACTGCGGACCGAGGCGATGGCGCGCTTCGAGAAAGGGCTCGATCCCGCGCTGCCCGAGCTCGCGATCCGGCGCTACGCGCAGCTCCTGAGGCAGGTCGCCCCGGGCGTCCGCGTCCGCGGGAACTTCTCCGGCGCGGGCGAACTGCCGCCGCCGGCGGCGATCCTCTCGCTGCGGCCGGCGCGCGCGCGCTCGAAGCTCGGCTACGACCTGCCGACCGACGAGATGAAGCAGCGCCTCGCGTCGATCGGCTTCGAGGCGAGCGGGAGCGGGGAGCGGCTCGAAGTGCGCCCGCCTGCCGGCTTCGCTCGCAAGGACGTCGCCTGCGAGGACGACCTGATCGAAGAGGTCGGGAGGCTCGCCGGCTACGAGCGCGTGCCCGCGTCGCTGCCGCGCCTGCAGTGCGCGCCGCCGCGGCTCGATCCGCTGCGGCGGGTCGAGCGCGCCGCGTTGCGGACGCTGGTCCACGAGTGCGGCTACGCCGAGTGCATGAACTACTCGTTCGCCACCGACCGCCAGATCGAACGGGAAGGGAGCGCGGCCGCGGGCGCGAAGCACGTGCGGCTGCTCAATTCGCTCACGACGAACGCGACGCGGCTGCGGCGCAGCCTCGTGCCGGGGCTCCTCGAGTTCCTCCAGAAAAACCTCGTCGACCACGAGGAGGTGCGCCTCGTCGAGGCGGGGCGCGAGTACCTGCCGGAGCTCCCGTCCGAATACGAGGGGGCGGGGCTGCCGCGCGAGCGGCGCGTGGTCGCGGCGGTGCGCGCGCGGCGGGGCGCCGACGGCGAGGCGCTGCTGCTCGAGGCGCGCGGCGACGCGGAGGTCCTGCTCGCGCGGCTCGGCATCGCGTGGCGCGGGCGGCGGCCCGAGGGCGCGCTCCCGCCGTTCCTCCATCCGGGGCGGACGATCGAGCTGGTCGCCGACGGCCAGGCGGTCGGGCGGGTGGCGGCCCTCCACCCGGGCGTCGCCCGGAACTTCGGGATCGAGGCGCCCGCGTGCATCCTCGAGCTCGACCTCGCGGCGGTGACCGCGGCGCCGCGGCCGGCGGCGCGCATGCGGCCGATCTCCGAATTCCCGCCGGCGCGGCGCGACCTCGCGGTCGAGACGCCGGAGGAGCGGACCGTCGCCGACGTCGAGAAGGAGATCCGCGCGGCGGGCGGCGAGAAGCTCGCCGAAGTCGAGCTCTTCGACGTCTATCGCGGCGCGAACCTCGCGGCGGGCCACCGCTCGCTGGCGTTCCGCCTCGAGTACCGCGCGGCCGACCGGACGCTCACCGACGCCGAGGTCGACGCGATCCACCAGAAAGTGGTCGAGCGACTGGCGAATCTCGGGATCCGGCTGCGCGCGTGAACGCGGGATCTTCGGCGCGTGAATCGACGGTGAGGGGCTTGCCTCGCCTCGCGCGAAGTGGCACGCTCTTCGTCGCCTCTGCCGTGTTCGACGCTCGCGTCAATTCTTGAACCTTGACGAAAGCCCAAGGGAGCCGAATCCCTGGAAGCTGGAAATGCCACCCAACGAGCGGTGGACTTCCTCGCGACCGGGCAGGCGCCCACCTTGAAGTCGGGTTCAAGTTCGCACCATGAGCGACGGCACAATGGCGGAGGTCTTTTTCTCGGCGCCCCACGCGTAGTCCGCGCGCGGGTCGTCAGCGCGCGCTGGGCGCCTTCGCGGCCGCGCGCAGCGGGCGGCCGATCGCCGCCGCGATCCCCTCGATCTCGCCGACGAGGCGCCGGAAGTCCTCGGGCAGCAGCGCCTGCTTGCCGTCGCAGAGCGCCTCCTCCGGCTTGACGTGCACCTCGACCAGGAGGCCGTCAGCGCCGGCGGCGATGCCGGCGCGCGCGAAGGGTGACACGAAACGGCGCTGACCGGCGGCGTGGGAGGGGTCGAAGAGGATCGGCAGGTGGGAGAGGTGCTTCACCACCGGGATCGCCGCGATGTCGGGGGTGTTGCGCGTCGACGTCTCGAAGGTCCGGATGCCGCGCTCGCACAGGATCACGCGCGAGTTGCCGTGCTGGAGGATGTACTCGGCGGAGAGCAGCAGCTCCTCGATCGTCGCCATCATTCCGCGTTTCAGCAGGATCGGCTTGTCGATCTTCCCCACCTCGTCGAGGAGGTTGTAGTTCTGCATGTTGCGCGCGCCGATCTGCAGCACGTCGGCGTACTGGACGAAGAGGTCGATGTCGGAGGGGGAGACGATCTCGGAGACGACAGGCAGGCCGGTTCGGCGGCCGACCTCGTGGAGCATCTTCAGCCCCTCTGCGCCGAGCCCCCGGAACATGTAGGGGGAGGTGCGCGGCTTGAACGCGCCGCCGCGCAGGAGCACGGCGCCGGC
>DAINBU010000030.1:0-43557 GCA_036732755.1 Planctomycetota bacterium | reverse complement strand
GCGGACGCTCCAGCGAAAGCTGAAGGAATACCAGGTCGAGCCGTGATCTCCCGGGTGGGTGGGCCGGCGCCGGATCGCCTCCCTTGCGCCCGGGGAGCGGCCCCCCTACACTCCCGCGTTTCCCTGCGGGCTCGAAGCGGCCGTGCGCCGGCCCGCCGTCGCCCGCGCGATCCCCGTATCGCCCCGAGGATCTCCCACCCGCATGGACCTGAAGAGCATCGAGTCTGCGAAGCGGATGGTCGGCGGGTCGTTCCGCCTCTCCGTGCTCCTCCAGAAGCGGATCATCGAGCTCGTCCGAGGGGCGCCTCCGGTGATCGAGAGTCCGGAGAAGGAGCGCGGGCCGATCGAGGTCGCGCTCCGCGAGATCCTGGAGGGGAAGATCTCCCTCGAGATGATCCCCTCCGACGACTTCGAGAAGCTCGTCGAGCAGGCGCGCCAGGAGAAGGAGGCGCGCGGCGGCCGGGAGCAGGACGGCATCGGCATGATGGGGGCGCCGATCAAGCCGCCGTCGCCGCTCGACCTCGGTCCCGAGCTCGGATCGAAGGGCTGATCGCAGGACCGGTCCCGTTCGTTCACGGGCGCCCTCGAGTGCGTCCGTTGCTGCCGTGGCTCAGTGGTAGAGCACGTCCTTGGTAAGGACGAGGCCGTGGGTTCAATCCCCACCGGCAGCTCCATTCGCCGCGCGCAATGTCCGGGGCGGCCGGACCGCACCGAGGGACCCCTCGGAGCCGGAACCAACTTCCGGGGAAGGGCGCCGTACGAGCACCGCTTTACCGGAGCGGCTCAGGTACCATTCCGCGGCCTGACGACTAGGGAATGTCGGGCCCGAGAACTTCCGAGGGGCGTCCCACGCCTCCGAAGTCGCCTCCCTGCGAGGGACCTCCCGTTGAATCCACGCCGGATCGCCGCGCGCTTCGCCGCCGCGTCCTTCATGGGGTGCCTCTTCGCGACGCCGTCCCAGGGGCAGGAGGCGCTCGCGCTCAAGCGGCGGATCACCGGCGAGAAGCTGAGCTTCATCGTGCGGGGCGCGGGACCGGGCGAACAGGTCTTCCTCCATTTCGACACGCGCGAAAACACCGAGGCGCCGACGCCCGAGGACCTCCAGAACTTCCGCTTCGCCGACGGCGGCGGCACGGCGCACTTCGACTACCCGATCGAGGACTTCGCGGCGGCCGGCCGTCTCTACGTGCGCGCGTTCGCCGGCTCGCGCGATCGCGCCGGCGTGATCCGCTCGAACGTCGTCCCGCTGCGCGACGTCGCCGCGCTCTACCTGCTCGTCGCCGATGCCGACCAGCGCGCGCGCGTGCTCTGCTACGACCCGCTCCTGCGCACGCTCGAAACGCGTCTCGCGCAGGTCGACCGCGATTCGGTGCTCGCCATCGCCGGCTCGGCTCCGTTCGCGGCGCATGACGGCGACCTCGTGCGCGGCGACGCCGAGGCGACCAGCGTGCTGCACGTCGGCGAGGGGCTCGTCGACCTCGTCGCGTCGGCCGACCAGTCGTTGCTGTTCGCGCTCACGCGCGAGGAGGTCGGGGCGGGGCGGGCGTTGCTGCGGCTGCGCCTGATCGAGGCGGATGCCTCGGCGCGCGAGATCGCGAATCTCGAAGTCGGGAACCTCGAGATCGCGCGCGGCGGGCAGCTCGTCTCGGCCTGGCTCGTCTCGGACGCCAACGACTCGCACCGCGTGCTGATCGCCGAGCGCCAAGGCGCGATCCGCGAAGTCGTGCTCGGCGCCGAGCCGGGGCGCGGCCTCACGATCCTCCCGCTCTCGCCCCTCGTCCGTGAAGAAATGCTCGACGTCCGCATGCTCGGCGACGCGCTCGTCGTCGTCACGCGGCCGGGCACCGGCGGGCGCCGCGCGACGACGAGCCGCATGGTGGTCTTCGACCTGAACGACCGCGTCGCGCCGATCGAGGTCGCGCTCGACGCCGTCGCGAACGAGTTCGTGCTGGTCGAGCGGCAGGGCGTCCCGACTGCGTTCGTCTCGCTCGAATCGGGCGACGTCGCGGTCGTCCCGCTCGACGGCGGCGTCGAGCGCCCCGCCGCGCTCAAGATCCCTGGGCTGCGGCGCATCAAGCTCGGCCCCGACGGCGGCATCTACGGACTGCAGTCGGAGCGGCCGGCCGGCGACGCCGTCGCGATCCGCATCGATCCGACGTCGCTCACCTCGACGCTCCTCGCGATCCCCGGCCTCTCGGGCGGCGCCGCGCACTTCGGCGTCTTCGGCGACGCGCGCCGGCCGTGGCTCTACGCGGTGCAGCAGCGCGACCCGGCCGGCCCCTTCGAGCTGCTCTGCGCCGAGCTCGACCCGGTCGAGGGGCGCGTGGTCGGCGTCGCGCCGCCGGTCGTCCTCGACGGCGTCGTGAAGCGCGTCGCCGGCCGCTGACCGTCCTCGGGGTCTTCCCGCACCGCGCCGTCGCTAGCATCGCCGCGTCGAGGGAGGGCCTCCCGAGGCGTGTCGCACGCAGTGTCGCCTCGCTCCGACGACGGCGTCCTGTCGGTCGCGGAGCGCTGGTTCGTGCGCGGCCGGTTCGTCGCGACGGCGGCGACCGGTGCGCTCGGCATCGCCGCCGCCCTCGGCGCGGCCGCGGTGCCCGCGGCGCCGCTCCTGCTGCTCGCGCTCGTCTTCGCCGCGAACACGCTCGCGTTCGCGCTCCTCTCCCGCCACGTCGACCCGATGCGCGCTCCGCCGTCGCTGCGGCTCGCCGGCGCGATCGCCGTCGACCTCGCCGCCGCGTTCGCGGCCGCGCCGTACGCCGGCGCGCTCGGTCCGGCGCTGCGGCTCGCCGCCGCGCTGCTCGCCGGCGCGGCGCTGGCGACCTTCGTCGGCGCCGGCGTGGCGCGGCGCGCGGCGGCGGCGGGTGCGGCGTCGGCCGCGGCGGTCGAGCCGTGGCTCGTCGCGCTCGCCGAGTCGGTCGTCGGCGGCGTCCGCGAGCCGCTCGGCATCGTGCGCGCGCGCGCCGAGGTGCTGCGCCTCGCCATCGTCGAGCAGCCGGCGCTGCACGAGCTCGCGCACGACTTCGACGTCCTGCTCGAGCGCGTCGCCGAGGCGCAGCGCGCGCTCCTCTCCGTCTTCGCGCTCGCGCCCGACCGCTCGGCGCGCGGCCGCGTCGAGCTGCCCGCCGTCGCCGCCGACGCGGTGCGCGCCCACCCCCTCGCAGCGCGCGTCGCCGTGGTCGGCGCGCGGCCGCCCGCCCCCTTCACCGCGAGCCACGACGCCGCCGCCTTCGTGCTGCGCGGCATGCTCGACGTCGCCGGCGCGCTGGCCCACGCGCGCGGCGGGATCCGCCTGCGGCTGCGCGCGCAGCGCGACGGCGCCGCCGTCACGCTCCGCTTTCCGCTCGCGTCGGCCGCGCACCTGCGCGAGCTCGACGAAGGGCGCGTCGACGGGTGCGCGCAGGACGTCGCCGCCGGGCTCGCGCTCCTCCTCGGCCGCCGCGTCGCGCTGCGGATGGGGGGCGAGCTGCGCCTGCGCGCGCGCGGCCGTCAGGGCGAGCTCGCGCTCGCGCTGCCGGGCGATCCACCGGCGCCCGCCGACGCCCCCGGCGATAGACTCGCCCGGATCCCCGCCGCCGCGGAGCGGCCCCCCCCGGAAGCCGAGCGATGCCGGAGCGCGTCGAGACCAGCCCCATCGTGATCCAGCGCTTCGCCTTCGGCGAATCGAGCCAGGTCGTCCACCTCCTCTGCGAGCGCCTCGGCCGCGTGGTCGCGCTGGCCAAGGGGGCGTGGCGAGCGAAGAACTCCTTCGACGGGCCGCTCGACCTGCTCGTGCGCGGGCCGACGGTCCTCTCCCTCGTGGAGGGGCGCGAGCTCGGCCTGCTGGTGCGACGCCGCGTCGAGACCAACTACCCGAAGCTGCGCCGCGACCTCGCGCGCTTCCGCGTCGCGAGCGCCCTGCTCGCGCGCGTCGTCCGCTTCGAGCTCCCGGGCCACGGCGCGGGCGAGACGTTCCACCTCTTCGACCGCGCGCTGCAGGCGGCCGAGACGGTCGAGCGCGAGCGGCTCGAGCTGCTGCTGCTCTCCTTCGACCTGCGCTTCGCGCGGCTGCACGGAATCGAGCCGGTGGTGCGCGTGTGCGTCCGCTGCGGCTCGCCGCGCGCGCTCGCGCGCTTCGTCGCCGCCGACGGCGGCGCCGTCTGCGTCGCGTGCCGGCGCACCGCCGACGAGGGGAGCCCGCTCGACGCCGCGGCCGGAGCGCTGCTCCTCGCGCTCGGCGAGCAGCCGCTCCAGCGCGTCGCCACGCCGTCGCTCGCGGCGCAGCGGCGCGCGCGCCGGCTGCTCGACGACCACTTCGCGTGGCACGGCGAGGGGGCGGGAGCGCGCGCCGACGCGCGCGGCGCGCCGCCGCGACGGAGGAGCCCGACCCGTGGCTGAGCCCCGCTGCCTGGCGCTCGCCGCCGCGCTGCTGCTCGCCGCCTGCTGTGGCTCGGGCCAGGACGTCGACGAGCTCGCGGAGAACCGCCTGCTCGAGGAGTCGCGCGCCTCGCTCGCCGCGGGCGACGTCGACCGCGCCGTCGAATGCGCCGAGGCGTTGATCGAGCGGTCGACCGACTCGGGGCGCAAGCAGGAGGCGCTCTACCTCGCCGGCGAGGCGCACTACGCCGACGCGGACTGGGTGAAGGCGTTCCGCCACTACCAGACGCTGCTGCACGACTACCCCTACTCGCAGTTCGTGCCGAAGATCGAGGAGCACGTCTACGCGATCGGCGTCGAGTACCTGTCGCGCTCGCCGTGGCCGGTCTTCCACGACCTCTTCTCGGGCCGCGAGCGCGGCGCCGAGGTGATGCGCGAGTTCGCGTCGAGCTACCCGAACAGCTCGAAGGCCGACGACGCGCTCGCCGCGCTCGCCGCGTACCGCTACGAGCGCAAGGAGTTCGAGGACGCGGTCGTCTTCTACCAGCAGCTCGCGCGCAGCTACCCCGAATCGGAATGGGCCGACCTCGCCGCCTACCGCCGCGCCGAGTGCTGGCGGCTCGACACGCGCGGCGGCGGTTACGAGGCGCGCACGCTGCTGCGCGCCGCCACCGAGTACCGGCGCTACCTCTCCGAGCGGCCCAACGGCGCACGCGTGAAGGACGCGCGCGCCGAGATCGCGTGGGTCGACGAGCAGATCGCGCTCAGCGAGCTCGAGATCGCGCACCTCTACCTGCAGCGCGACCAGGAGACGGGCGCGCGCATCCACTTCGCCAACGTCGCGCTCGCCTATCCCGGCACGAAGGCGGCCGACGAGGCGCGCGCCGAGATCGCGAAGCACCCGCTCTGGGACCTCTCGCTCAACTCGCTCGACACGCTGAAGCTCGGCGCGAACGAGTCGGGCGACTGGATGATCGACCGGTTCGGCACCGAGAAGGGCTATCGATGAAAAGCGCGGCGCCGATCGCGCTCACGCTCGCGTGGCTCGCTGCCGCGTGCGGCTACTCGACCGGGTCGCTCGGCCGCCACGAGTCGCAGCAGGTCTGCGTCCCGATGTTCCAGAACCAGACCTTCTGGCGCGACTTCGAGGTCGGCCTCACGCGCGAGGTCGAGAAGGAGCTCGCCGCCCGGCCGGGAATCTCCATCGCGCCGCGAGAGCGTGCCGATATCGTCCTCGAGGGCACGATCGTCGACTTCGAGCAGCACGTCCTGACCGAGAGCAAGACGGACGCGGTGAGCGAGTCGTCGACGGTGACGCGCGTCCGGATCGACGTGAAGGACGCGCGGACGGGCGATCTGGTCCGGACCTTCACGGTGCGCTATCGGGCGGCCTTCGTGCCGGCGAACGGCGAGACGGTGCAGACGGCGGCGAACACGTCGTTCGTCAACCTGGCGCGCCGGATCGCCGACGGCCTGGAGGGTGACTTTCCACGCGCCTCCGCGGAGGCGCGTGGCGCGGCGCGCGGCGAGGCGCCGGTGCCGCCCGGCGGGCCGCACTGACAGCGCGACCCGCACCGCGTCCGCCCCGACGCCCCCGCGGACGCGAGCGGACCGTCGAACGAGGGAACCATGAACGAAACGCGCGACGACTCGAACGGGAAGAAGGGCGCCAACGGCAAGCGGCCGCGCCGCGGCGGGCTGCCCTCGGTGGTCATGTTCCTCGGCGTCCTGTTCGCCGGCGTCCTGCTCTACCAGACCTTCACCAACGCGCTCGCGAAGCCGCTCGACTACGACGAGTTCCTCGGCCACCTCTACGCCGGCGACGTCAAGACGGCGAAGCAGCTGGGCGAGCGCGCCCTCGAGGGCGAGTACATCACGGCCGGCGCCGACAACCTGCCGCGCACCGAGCACTACAAGGTCGATCTTCCCCCGGACGAGATGCGGACCTTCGCGCCCGAGCTGCGCGACCTGCTGAACCGTCCGCCGTCGCGGCTCGACGAGGCGAGGCTGCTCGAGAAGCTCGCCAGCCCGAACGTGCGCGCGAGCAAGGCGTGGATCGTCCCGTCGGTCGACCCGCAGCACGGCGACCGGCTGGTGGTCGACTACTACGAAGGCAACGAGCCGCTGGCGCGCTGCCTGATCGAGCCGGTCAAGGGCGCGACCGTCAACATCCCGGCGATCCAGAAGGCGCTCGACGCCGCCGGCGTGAAGATCGAGCGGCGCGGCGTGCGGCCCGGCGGCTTCCGCTACGAGCCCGAGAACACCTTCCTGATGACGCTGCTCATCAACCTCGTGCCATGGCTGCTGATCTTCGGCGTGCTCTGGTTCTTCATCTTCCGGCAGATGCGCTCGCCGGGCGGCGCCGGCGGCGTGCTCTCGTTCGGACGCGCGCGCGCCACGCTGATCGGCAAGGAGCGCACCGGCGTCACCTTCGACGACGTGGCCGGCATCGACGAGGCGAAGGACGAGGTGAAGGAGATCGTCGAGTTCCTGAAGGACCCGGCGCGCTTCTCCCGGATCGGCGCCCGGATCCCGCGCGGAGTGCTGCTGGTCGGCGCGCCCGGCACCGGCAAGACGCTGCTCGCCAAGGCGATCGCGGGCGAGGCGAACGTCCCGTTCTTCTCGATCAGCGGCTCCGACTTCGTCGAGATGTTCGTCGGCGTCGGGGCCTCGCGCGTGCGCGACCTCTTCCGCCAGGCGCGCGAGAAGACGCCCTGCCTCATCTTCCTCGACGAGATCGACGCGGTGGGGCGCCGGCGCGGCAGCGGGCTCGGCGGCGGCCACGACGAGCGCGAGCAGACGCTGAACGCGATCCTGGTCGAGATGGACGGCTTCGAGACCGACGAGGGGATCATCCTCGTCGCCGCGACCAACCGGCCCGACGTGCTCGACCCCGCGCTCCTGCGGCCGGGCCGCTTCGACCGCCAGATCGTGATCGACCTCCCCGACGTGAAGGGCCGCGAGGCGATCCTGAAGGTGCATGTCCGTCACGTCCCGATCGACAGCGACGTCGACCTGTCGGTCGTCGCGCGCTCGTCGCCGGGCTTCAGCGGCGCCGAGCTCGCGTCTCTGGTCAACGAAGCTGCACTACGCGCGACCCTCCTGGGTCGGGACCGCGTCAACCTCGCCGACTTCGAGGAGGCGCGCGACCGCGTCCGCTTCGGCCGCGAGAAGACCGGCCGCAACCAGGACGAGAAGGAGCGCAAGAAGACCGCCTACCACGAGGCGGGCCACGCGCTCGTCGGCCACCTCCACAAGGGCGTCGAGCCGCTGCACAAGGTGACGATCGTGCCGCGCGGCATGTCGCTCGGCGCGACCTTCATCCTGCCGGAGAAGGACCGCTACACGCGCGGCAAGAACCAGATGCTCGGCGAGATCTGCTTCGCGTTCGGCGGGCGGATCGCCGAGGAGCTCTTCTGCGGCGACATCAGCTCGGGCGCCTACGACGACATCAAGAAGGCGACCGAGGTCGCCCGCAACATGGTCACGCTGTTCGGCATGAGCGAGAAGCTCGGCCTGGTCAACTACGCCGAGCAGGACGCCGTCTTCCTCGGCGGCGAGATCGTCCGCAACAAGAACTACAGCGAGGAGACGGCGAAGCTCATCGACGCCGAGGTGCGGCACATCCTCGACGACTGCTACCAGCAGGCCAAGGCGACCGTCATCGAGCACAAGGACGCGCTCGAGCGCATCGCGGCGGCGCTGCTCAAGTTCGAGACGATCCACGCCGAGGAGGTCGCCGCGCTGCTCGAGGGCGCGACGCCCGACGAGGCGCGCGCCCGCTTCGACCGCAGCCATCCGCTGCCGCCGCCCAAGCCCAAGCCGCCGCGCGCCGACGCGGGCGCCGACGCGCGCGCGCGCACGCTGCCGCGGCCGGAAGAGGGGCTGCCGCCGGCCGGAGAGCCCGCAGTGCCATGAACGACGCGCCCGCGTACGCGCGAGCGGGGCTGCGTCTGCCGCCGTGCGTGGTCGCGTTCGAATCGCTCGGGCCGAGGCTCGGTGGCGCCCGGCTCGCTCTGCGCCTCGGCGGCTGGCCTGGACACGTGCAGTTTTCCAAGCGCGCGTTCTTCCTCCTCGTCGTCGCCGACCCGAGCAGCGCGCCCCCGCTCCTCGCGAACTTCAGGGTCGCGGGCGGGCGCCCGAGTGATTTCGTTCCCAGCTTCGACGTGATCGAGATCCAGCTCGCCAAGGACCACCCGCCCCGGTTCCAAGCGATGTATGAGGCGATGAGCGAATCGTGGCGGGCCGTCTGGGCGGATCACCTTTGGCGCATCAAGGGCGGTTCGCTCCAGCTCACCTGGACGGCGCCGAAGGTCGTCGGCGTGCTCAACGTCACGCCCGACTCGTTCTCCGACGGCGGCCGTTGGATCGACGTCGCCGCCGCGGTCGAACACGGCGAGGCGCTCGCGCGCGCCGGCGCGGCGGCGGTCGACGTCGGCGGCGAGTCGACGCGGCCGGGCGCCGAGCGCGTCCCCGCGTCGCTCCAGATCGAGCGCATCCTGCCGGTGATCGAGCGCCTCGTCGCCCGGATCTCCGTCCCGATCGTCGTCGACACCACGTCCGCGGAGGTCGCGCGCGCCGCCCTCGCCGCCGGCGCCGCCGCCGTGAACGACACGAGCGCGCTCGCCGACGACCCCGCCCTCGCGACGGTCGTCGCGGAGGCCGGCGCCGGCCTGATCCTCATGCACCGGCGGGGCGCGCCTGCGACCATGCAGGAGGCGCCGGCCTACGAGTGCTGCATCGCCGAGGTCGCCGAGTCGCTCTTCACGGCGGCGTCCGCGGCTCGGCGCGCCGGCATCGGCGCCGACCAGATCGTCCTCGACCCGGGCATCGGCTTCGGCAAGCGCCCGCAGGACAATCTCGACCTGATCGGTGGACTGTTGGCGTTGAAGAGCCTCGGCTTCCCGGTCATGCTCGGCGCCTCGCGCAAGAGCTTCCTCGGGACGCTGACCGGCCGGGGCGCGCAGGAGCGTGACGGCGCGACGCTCGCGACGACCGCGGCCGCGTGCGAAGCGGGCTGCGAGCTGATCCGCGTGCACGACGTGGCCGGCTCGGTCGACGTCCTGCGCGTCCTCACGGCGCTGGGTGGACGGTTGGGATTCGGAGACTCGGCCGGAGCGGGAGCGTCGCCGCCGTGAACGACCTGCGCGATCTTCTGCGCAACCTGCTCGGGGTCGGGCCGCTGTTCGAGCTGCTCGTGCTCTGGATCGGGATCTACGTGGTGCTGCGCTTCATGCGCGGCTCGCTCGGGCTCGGCATCCTGCGCGGCCTGCTCATCGCCGGCTTCACGCTCTACCTCGCGGCGCAGATCCTGTTCGGGCGCATCGGCCTCTCGCTGCCGCACCTGCAGCTGCTCTCGCCGTCGCTCACGATCCTGGTCGTCTCGCTCGTGATCCTGTTCCAGCCCGAGCTGCGGCGCGCCTTCACGCGTCTCGGCGAGAACCCGGCCTTCGGCCGCCTCGCGCCGCGCTCCGCCACGCTCGGCCGCATCATCTCGGAGGCGGCGGAGCGCATGAGCCGCCGCAAGGTCGGCGCGCTGGTCGCGATCGAGCGCTCGACCGGGCTCTCCACCTTCATGGAGGGCTCGGTCCACCTCAACTGCGAGCTGCAGCCGCAGCTGCTCGAGAGCATCTTCCAGCAGGGCGGCCCGCTGCACGACGGCGCCGTGCTGATCCGCGACGGCCGCATCGCGGCGGCCGGCTGCCTCCTGCCGCTGAGCGAGAACCCCGACATCGGCAGCGACTACGGCACGCGCCACCGCGCCGCGGTCGGCGTCACCGAGGACACCGACGCGATCGCGATCGTCGTCTCGGAGGAGACCGGCAACATCGCGGTCGCGGTGCGCGGCGAATTGCAGCGGGTGCGCACGCCCCGCGACCTCGCCCGCATGATCGACGAGGCCCTCGCCAGCCCGCCGGGCGAGGCGGAGGCCGAGTCGTGAGGCCGCAGCGCGTCGCCCGCTGGCTCCTCGGCCTCGTCACGCACGACGTGGGACGCAAGGCGCTCGCGCTCCTCTTCGCGCTCGTCCTGTTCGAGGTGCTCGACAAGCAGGTGCAGACCGACGACACGCTGAGCATCCCGATCCGGTACGTCGACGAGTCCGAGCTCGAAGGGGAGAAGGACCGCGAGGCCGGCTCGTTCCTGCTGGTGGTCCAGCGCGCCGGCGGCGGCAAGCCGCTGATCGTCGCCAATGCGGACAAGCCGCCCAGCGCGACGCTGCAGATCCATGCCGCGCGCGACGCGATCGAGCGCGCGAAGGCGCGCCGCCACCTCTTCGTGTGGCGGCTCGGCAAGGAGGGGCCGCTCACGCCGGCGGCGGAGGACTTCGAGGGGGCCGAGTCGCTCGTCGCGGAGCTCGGCCCCGGCGCGCGCGTCGAGCTCTCGCCGCGCCTGCGCTTCAACGTCGAAGCCGAGGAGGCGCTCGACCTCACGCTCGAGCCGGGCGACGTCGACTTCGTCGGCCCGCTCGCGCCGGGCTACGACCAGAAGTCGCCGCGCGTGACGTTCAAGCCGCGCGAAGTGCGCCTGGTCGGGCCGCACAACTCGATCGAGTCGGTGAAGCTGCGCCGCTCCGAGCTCTTCGAGAAGTTCACGCTCGAAGGCCGCTCGCCGAGCAGCACGCAGCCGCTGCGCCTCAAAGCCGAATGGAGCAGCACGCTGCGCCTGCTCGACGCGAAGGGCGGCGCGCTCGACGCGGTCTCGGTGACCGCCGACTTCGCGCGCCGCATGGTCGCGCTGTCGGGCGTCGACGGCCGCTTCGAGCTGCTGGTGCAGGTGATCCAGAACGACGACCGGATGCGCCAGGTGGGCGAGGGGAGGAGCTCGCGCGACGGCTGGCGCCTCGAGCTCGCCAAGGCGGTGAACGGCGAGCTGCGCGTCGCGCTCCAGATCTACGTGCCCGACACGCAGGTGAGCGGCGCCGGCGTCGACAAGCTCAAGGTCGAGCTCGCCAAGCAGAACGTCGAGCTCGAGGTGCGCGCGCACGAGGCGATCGTCGACCGGACGACGCTGCCGGTGCACATCGTCCGCTTCAAGGACTTCCCCGACGGGCTCGACGTGGCGTTCGCCGACGGACAGCGCGACGTCCAGGTCGAGGTGAGTTGGAAGCGACCGGAGGGGCCGGCGCGCGGGCCCGACGACAAGGAGAAGAAGGGCGGCGGCAATGACCCCTGAGCCGCTCTTCGGGACGGACGGCGTGCGCGGCCGGGCGGGCGAGGGGCCGCTCGCGCCCGAGAGCGTCGCGCGGCTCGGCGTCGCGCTCGGCGAATGGCTCGAGGCGCACGGCGACGCCGGCAAGCCGGCGCTGATCGGCGGCGACACGCGCGCGAGCCGCGAGGAGATCACGCGCGCGCTCGCCGGCGGCCTCGCGCGCCGCAACATCCGCGCGTTCGACCTCGGCGTGCTGCCGACCGCGGCGCTCGCGCTCCTGATCGACGACTACGGCGCGAGCTGCGCCGCCGTGATCTCCGCCTCGCACAATCCCGCCGCCGACAACGGCATCAAGATCTTCACCGGCCACGGCGCGAAGTTCGGCGACGCCGAGGCGCGCTTCGTCGAGGAGCGCTGGCGCGCCTGCCCGCCGCTCGAGGGCGGCGCTCCGGCCGCGATCGAACGGCGCGCCGACGGCGCGGAGCGCTACGTCGACCACCTGCTCGCGGCCGCCGGCCGGCCCGACCTGCGCGGGCTCTCGGTCGCGCTCGACCTCGCGCACGGCGCCGCGCACGCGGTCGGGCCGGCGCTCTTCCGCAAGGCGGGGGCGCAGGTGACCGTCACGGGCGACCGCCCCGACGGCCGCAACATCAACGACGGCTTCGGCTCGCTCCACCCCGAACGCGTCGCCGCGCTCGTGAAGGAGTCGGGCGCGCAGTTCGGGCTCGCCGTCGACGGCGACGCCGACCGGAGCCTCTTTTCCGACGAAGGCGGCCGCGTCCTCGACGGCGACGCGACGCTGGCGCTGCTGGCGGCCGACCTCCTCGAGCGCGGCAAGCTCGACCCCCGCACGGTCGTCGGCACGGTCATGTCGAACTTCGGCCTCGAGGCGTTCCTGCAGGCGCGCGGGATCGCGCTGCTGCGCACGCCGGTGGGGGACCGCCACGTCTCGGCGGCGCTCAAGGAGAAGGGGCTCGTCCTGGGCGGCGAGCCGTCGGGCCACGTGATCTTCGGCGCCGACCTCGACTACCTCGGCGACGGGCTCTACACGGCGCTGCGCGTCGCGGAGCTGCTGCGCCGGCGCGCGATCCCCCTCTCCCGGGCGGCGGAGGGCTTCGCGCCGGCCCCGCAGATCCTGCGCGCCGTCCGGGTCCATGCCCGCCCTCCCCTGGGGACGATCCCCGGATTCAAGGAAATCCTTTCCTCGTCCGAAGAGAGGCTCGGTCGATCGGGGCGCATCGTCGTCCGCTACTCGGGCACCGAACCGGTGCTCCGGGTGATGGTGGAAGGGACCGACGCGAGCCTGGTCGCCGCGCTGGCGCAGTCGCTCGCGAGCCATCTCGAGCAGGCGATCGGCGCTCGGTGAGCCGTCCCGGACCGGCGGTCCTCGTCGGAAGCGGCGGCTCGAAAGTGGAGAGCCCCGTGGGTCGCATCGCCGTCGGCCTCTCGATCGAGACCTCGTCGGACGTGGGCACCGTCGCGCTCGACGACGCCGATTCACCGCGCACCGTGCGCTTTACCGAGGGGCTGGCCCACGGCAAACTCCTGCTTCCCTCGATCGAGAGCCTGCTGAAAACGGCTGGGCTTCGCCGGCCCGACTACGTGGCGGTTGGGATCGGGCCTGGCTCGTACACGGGACTTCGGATCGGGGTGACCGTCGCGCGCACGCTGGCGTGGACGTGGGAAGTGCCGCTGCTGGGGATCGGCTCGATGACGGCGCTCGCGCTGGAATCGGGCTGGCAGGCCCGGCCGGTCGTGACCCTCGTCGACGCGAAGCAGGGCGAAGTGTACGCGGCGGTCTATCGCTGGCAGGGAGGGTTGCCGCGAGTGGTCCAGGGGCCGGTCATCGGCGCGCCGGACGAGATCCGTCCGGAGCTGCCGCCGGAGGCGGTCTGGATCGGCGACGGCTGCCGGATGCTGGGCGTGACGCCGTCGATCCCCGACGCGCGCACGCAGGCGTCCGGCATCCTGAGGCTCGCGCGCGAGCGCTTCCTGCGGGGCGAACGCGACCGGATCCCGACCGTCCTTCCCGTGTACCTGCGTCCGTCCGAAGCGGAACGGAGGCTCGAAGCCCGCTCGTGAATGCACCGCAGAGTGGTTGGCCGCACCGCGTCTGGGCCGACATCCGACTCGATCACCTGCGCGACAACGTCGCGCTGCTGCGGAACCGTCTCGCGCCGACCACCCGCCTGATGGCGGTCGTGAAGGCCGACGCGTACGGCCACGGAGCCGTCGCGATCGCGCGCGAGCTGCAGTCGATCGGCGTCGACGCGTTCGGCGTGGGCGACTCGGGCGAGGCGTTCGAGTTGCGCGAGGCCGGCGTGCGCGGCACGATCCTGATCCTCGGCGCGATCGTCGACGGCGAGCAGGAACGCGTCGTCGCGCACGACCTCTCGGTCTGCATCCATTCGGAGTCGCGCATCGACCGCCTCGAGCGCGAGGCGCGCCGCCAGGGGCGCCGCTGCCGCGTCCACCTGAAGGTCGACACCGGCATGGGGCGCCTCGGCGTCCTGCCGTCGCGCGCGCTCGCGCTCGCGCGCCGCATCGCGCGTTCGCGCGACCTCGAGCTCGAGGGGGTCGCGACCCACTTCGCCGGCACGTCGGCACGCGCTGACGCCGCGAACCGGCGCCAGCTCGACGCCTTCCTGCGCGTCCGCGCGGCGATCACGCGCGAGCGACTCGGCGCGCCGCTCTACCACGCGTCGTCGTCGTCGGTCCTCTTCTCGAGCCTCGACGCCGAGCTCGACATGGTGAGGCCGGGGCTCGCGCTCTACGGCGTGCGGCCGGCCGACGCCGGAGCGGACGCGGAGAAGCTGAAGCCGGTGCTCTCGCTCCACACGCAGGTGATCTTCCTGAAGGACGTCCCGGCCGGCACCACGATCGGCTACGACCGCCTGTTCGCCGCGCCGAAGAAGACCCGGATCGCGACTTTGCCGGTCGGTTACAACGACGGACTGCCCTGGTCGCTCGCGGGCGCCGGTCGCGTGCTGGTGCGCGGCACGCCTGCCCCCATCGTGGGTCGGGTGTCGATGGACTACACGATGCTCGACGTCGGCCACGTGCGCGGGCTCAAGGTGGGGGATCCGGTGACGCTGATCGGGAGGGACGGGGAGGCCGCGGTCGCGGCCGACGAATTGGCGCGCGCCGCCGGGACGATCCCGTACGCGATCTTCTGCGCGCTCGGTCGGCGCGTCGCCCGCGTCTACCATTCCGCGCGCCGCAGCCCCGGACGCCCGCTCGCCGCCCACGCCTGACGCTCGTCCTGCCGGCTCGGAGGTCCCACGCTCCTGGATTCGACGGCGACGCAGGCACCCGAAAAAAAGCAGCGCCGGCGCAGCCGCGCCCGGCGGCTCCTGGTCGTGGTCGCGGCGCTCCTCGCGCTGGCCGCGACGCTGCGCGTCCTGCGCGTCCCCGAGCGGGTCGTCGCGAGCGTCGCCGGCCGCGCGCTCGGCGCCGACGTGACCATCGGCCGGCTCGAGCTCTCCTGGCCGCTCGCGCTCGTGCTGCACGACGTCGCCGCCGTGCTCCCGCCGGCGCCGGCGCCGTTCCTCGCCGTGCCGCGCCTCGCGCTCCAGCTCGGGCTGGCGCCGCCGCGCCTCGTCGCGATCGTCGCCGCCGACGTGCGCCTCGTCGTGCGCGAGCGGCCGGACGGCGCCTTCGAGCTCCCCGCGTCGTCGGCGAGCCGCGCCTCCACGGACGCGCTGCCGCGCGTGCGGGTGACCGCCGCGCACGTCGAGCTCGAAGGCAGCGGCCCGCTGCACGAGAAGCTCGCCGGCGTCGTCGGCGAGAAGGTCGCGCGCGCCCTCGAGGTGCGCAACCTCGTGGTCGCGCCGCAGCCCGAGGGCCGCTTCGACGCGAGCGCCGAGGTCGTCGCGGGCGGGCTCTCTCCCGTGCGCGTGCGCGGGCGCGGGAGCCCCGCCGGCCTCGAGCGGCTCGACGTCCGCGTCGACGACGCGCTCGCGCTCGATCTCGACGCGCTGCGCGACGCCGTCGCGACCGGGCTCGCCGACCTGCTGCGGAGCAACGAAGTGAAGGGGCGCGCGTCGGGCGAGGTGCGCGTGACGTTCGGCGCGTCCGCCCGCGTCGAGGCCGACGTCGATCTGCAGGACGTCGCGTTCCGCTCGCCGGTGTTCCCCGTGACCTTGTCGGATCTGCGCGGCCGGGTCGAGCTGCGCGGCGACGAGCTCCGCATTCCCGGGCTCTCCGGTCGCCACGGGGAGGGCGCGGTGCGCATCTCGGGCGAGGTGCGCGACCTCGCGCGCCGCGCCGCCGCCCACCTCGTCGTGCGCGTCGACTCGGCGGTCGCCGACGACGAGCTCCACGCCGCCCTGCAGGACGACCGCATCGGCAAGGTCGTCGACGACGCGCTGCGGCCCGAGGGGCGCTACTCGGTCACGGCGACAATCGACGCGCTGGCGGGGGAGACGCCCCACCTCGCGCTCGACCTCGAGCTCGAGGACAACGCGCTCCTCTTCGAGGGCTTCCTCTCCGACGACGGCCGCCGCCACGGCCTGCCGGTGCGCGTCGAGTCGATCCGCGGCCGGATCGCCATCGGCATGGAGGAGTCCTCCTGGGAGCGCGTCACCGGTTTCACGCGCGGCGGCGCGCGCGTCGAGTCCTCGGCGAAGATCGTCCTCGACCGCGTCACCGGCACGGTCTCCGCGTTCGACGCGCGGGTCGACGAGGAGCTCATCGCCGCCGCCGTGAAGGAGCTCGGGCCGGAGGTCCGCGAGGTCGTCGACCTGCTCCGCCTGCGCGGGACGTTCGACGCCGTCGCGCGCTTCGACGTGCAGGACGAGCTCGAGCTCCAGATCGAGGCGCACCCCAAGGCGCTCACGGTCGAGCCGCAGCCCTTCCCCTATGCGCTCGTCTGCGACGGCGGCACGCTCGTCTTCGAGAAGGACCGCCTGCGCTTCGACGACGTGCGCGGCGGCGCCGGCGAGACCAACCTGCGGCTCCGGGGCTTCCTCGGCATCGTCGGCGACGCACCGCCGCTCGAGCTCGCCCTCGAGGCGCACGACGTCGCGCTCGACGCGAAGCTGCTCGCCGCGCTGCGCACGCTGCCCGACCCGCGCCTCGCGCAGGTCTTCGAGCAGCTCAAGCCCTCGGGCCGCGTCGACCTCCAGGTGCACTGGAAGCGGGCCGCGGCGGGCGCCCCGACCGAGCTCACGATCGAGGTCGCGCCGACCGACGTGCGCCTCGAGGGGCTCGGCGGGAAGCTCGTCATGACCGGCCTGCGCGGCGTCGTCGCGATCCACCACGTCGGCGACGGGCCGTGGGAACTGACGGCGTCGGGCACCGGCCTCTCCGCGCGCGCTCTCGGCGGCGGCGTCTCGCTCTCCGGCCGCATGACCGAGGGCGGGACGGCCGGCGCCGACGAGGCGCCCGCGTCGCTGCGCCTGGTCGGCCGGCGCCTGCGCATCGACGCCGAGGCGATCGCGGCCGCGCGGGCGCTCGCGCCCGACGTCGCCGAGCTCTTCTCGACCTACAAGCTGCGCGGCCGCGCCTCGGTCGACTGCGAGATCACGCGCCGCGCCGGCGCGATCGAGGCGCACGTCGACGTCGTCCCCGACGTCGCGCCGGTCGGCGCGACGACGACGGAGGGCGCCGACGCGGTCGCCGAGGGGCTCTGCGCCAATTCCCCGTGGATCGCGCTCCCGCTGCAGTGGACCAGCGGCGCGCTGCACGCCGACCTCGGCGCCGGCACCTTCCAGTTCGACCGCCTCGAAGGCCGCCTCGGCGGCGCGGCGATGCGCGCGAGCGGCGGCCTGTTCAAGGTCGACGAGGACGGCATCGACGTCGAGGTGGCGCTGTTCGCCGACGGCCTCACCTTCGCCGAGACCACCGAGCTCGTGCTCGGCCCCGTGCTCGGGCCGGAGAAGAGGACGGCGCTCGCCCCGTGGAGCCCGCTCGGCCGCACGCGCGTCGACGCCTACCGCGTGAGCTTCCACGTGCCGCGCGGCGCCGAGTTCGTCGACCGCCTCGACGTCGCCGGGACGGTCGACCTCGACGGCTGGACGCTCTACACGGGCGGCGCGCTGCGCGACCTGTCGGGGCGCGTCGCGATCTCGTCGCTGCACTACGAGCAGCACGGCCACGGCATCGACGACGTGCGCGCCGACGGGCGCCTCGAGGGGATCACGGTCGACCTCGGCGGGCTGCGCTTCTCCAACGTGACGAGCGACCTCCTGCTCGCCGACGGCCGCCTCACCGTGCCGTGGCTCGCCGGCGAGTTCGCGGGCGGCCGCCTGATGCGCGACCGCAACCGCCTCGGCATCGAGCTCAAGGGCGAGCTCCCGATCGACGGGCAGCTCGAGATCCTGTCGGCCGACGTGAGCCGGCTGCTCGGCGAGGAGACGCCGCGCATGCGGGGGCTCGCCGGCCGCGTCGACGCCGCGCTGCGCTTCCACTGCCGCGGCCGCTCGCTGCTGCGCGGCCACGGCCTGCCGAGCCTCGAGGCGGCCGGCCGCGTCGAGGTGCGCGACGCCAAGCTCTGGACCATCCCGCTCTTCGACAAGCTCTACTCGTCGGCCGTCCTCCCGCTCACCGGGTCGAGCCGCGAGGACTTCGACCTGGCCGACGGCGGCGGGTCGGGCAAGCCCGAGCCGCCGAAGTGGCAGCGCGGCCGCTTCGACTTCGCGCTGCAGGGCGTCTACGTCCGCCTCTCCGACGTCGAGTTCGAAGGGGAGCCGCTGGTGCTGCGCGGCGACGGGACGCTCGGCCCCGAGCAGCTCGAGATGCACTTCCACCCCGAGGTGAAGACCGGCACCGGCTGGCTGCGCGGACTGCCGATCGTCGGCCCGGTGATCGGCTTCGTGCTCTCCTCGATCGAGCACGAGCTCGGCGCGTTCCGCTTCGGCGGTCCGTACGGGAACCCGAAGGTCACGTGGGATCCCGTCACGTTCTCGACGTCCTCCGACGAGGCGCCGCGCTCGGAGCGTCCGCGCACCGTCGCCGAGCCGCCGCGGCCCAAGCCGGCCCGCTTCTGACGCGCACGCCCGCGGCTCTCGCACGCGCCGCGCACCGGTCCTTTGAACGCGTTCTTAATGCGGGGTCGGGCTACGTTCCCGCCGAGTCCCGAGGCAGCCGTCGCGCCCGCGACGGCGCGGAGGTCCCGGCATGGACGCCCTCCTCTTGTTGATCGCCGTGCTCTTCTTCGCCGCGTGCGAGTGGTTCGTCGCGCGGCTCAGCGACCGGCTGTGAGAGGCCTGCGATGAACGGCCTCTACGTCCTCGGCGCGCTCGTGGCGGTCGGGCTCTTCGTCTACCTCGGCGTCGCCCTCCTCAAGCCGGAGCGATTCGAGTGAACGGCTGGGGATGGCTCCAGATCGCGCTCTACGTCGTCGTCCTGATCGCGCTGGCGAAGCCGCTCGGCGGCTTCATGGCGCGCGTCTTCGAGGGGCGTCCGTGCGGACTCGACCGCGTCCTCGGGCCGCTCGAGCGCGGCATCTACCGGGTCTGCGGCGTCGACGCGGCGCGCGAGACCGGCTGGAAGGAATACGCGGGCGCGATGCTCGCGTTCAACCTCCTCTCGCTCCTGGTCGTCCACGCGATCCAGCGCCTGCAGGGGGTGCTGCCGTTCAATCCCGAACACCTCGGCGCCGTCTCGCCCGATTCGTCGTTCAACACCGCCGTCAGCTTCGCCACCAACACCAACTGGCAGGGCTACGGCGGCGAGACGACCATGAGTTACTTCACGCAGATGGTCGCGCTCACCGTCCAGAACTTCGTGTCGGCGGCGACCGGCATCGCGATCCTGGTCGCGCTGATCCGCGGCTTCGCGCGGAAGAGCGCGCAGGTCGTCGGCAACTTCTGGGTCGACCTGGTCCGCTCGACCCTCTACGTCCTGCTGCCGCTCTCGCTCGTCCTCGCGGTCGCGCTGGTCGGCCAGGGCGTCGTGCAGACGTTCGATCCGTACGCCCGCGCGCAGCTGCTGCAGCCGCTGAAGGACGCCGACGGCAAGCCGATCGTCGAGCAGACGATCGCGCTCGGGCCGGCGGCGAGCCAGGTCGCGATCAAGCAGCTCGGCACCAACGGCGGCGGCTTCTTCAACGTCAACTCGGCCCACCCCCTCGAGAATCCGACGCCGACGTCGAACTTCCTCGAGCTGCTCTCGATCCTCCTGATCCCGGCGGCGCTCTGCTTCACCTTCGGGCGCATGGTCCGCGCTCCGCGCCAGGGGCGGGCGCTCCTCGCGGCGATGGTGGTGATCTTCGTGCCGCTCGTCGTCTGCTGCGCCGTGGCCGAGCAGTCGGGCAACCCGCTCTTCGCGCGCCTCGGCGCCGACGCGCGCGCCGGCGCGCTGCAGTGCGGCGGGAACATGGAGGGCAAGGAGGTCCGCTTCGGCATCGCCAACTCGGCGCTCTGGGCGAGCGCGACCACGGCGGCGTCGAACGGCTCGGTCAACGCGATGCACGACTCGTTCACGCCGCTCGGCGGGCTCGTCCCGATGGTCCTGATGCAGCTCGGCGAGGTCGTCTTCGGCGGCGTCGGCTCGGGCCTTTACGGGATGCTCGCCTTCGCGATCGTCGCCGTCTTCGTCGCCGGCCTCATGGTCGGCCGCACGCCGGAATACCTCGGCAAGAAGATCGAGGCGTTCGAGATGAAGATGGCGTCGCTCGCCATCCTCGGGCCGTGCTTCGCGGTGCTGATCGGGACGGCGGTCGCAGTAGTAGCGGCGGCCGGCAAGGTGGGAGTCGCCAACCCCGGCGCGCACGGCTTCAGCGAGATCCTCTACGCCTTCAGCTCGGCCGGCAACAACAACGGCAGCGCCTTCGCCGGACTCTCCGCGAACACGCCGTTCTGGAACCTCGCGCTCGCCGTCGCGATGTTGATCGCGCGCTACGTCCCGGCCGTCACGATGCTCGCGATCGCCGGCTCGGTCGGCCGGAAGAACGTCGTGCCGGAGGGGCCCGGCACGCTGCCGACGCACGGTCCGCTCTTCGTCACGCTGCTGGTCGGCGTCGTACTGCTGGTGGGCGCGCTCACGTTCGTGCCCGGCCTGGCCCTCGGCCCGATCGTCGAGCACCTCCAGATGGCGCGTCGGTAGGACGCGCCCCCATGACCCCGCCCACCCGGTCCGATCGCCGCCGCGCCCGTCTCTTCGACGGCGCGCTGGTCCGTCGCGCCGCCGTCGATTCGATCAAGAAGCTCGATCCGCGCGAGCAGGTCCGCAACCCGGTGATGTTCGTCGTGCTCGTCGGCGCGCTCTTCACCAGCGGCCTCTTCGTCCAGGCGCTGGTCGGGACGGGCGAGGCGCCGCCGTCGTTCATCCTCGCCGTCTCCCTCTGGCTGTGGGTCACCGTCCTCTTCGCCAACTTCGCCGAGGCGATGGCGGAGGGGCGCGGCAAGGCGCAGGCGGAGTCGCTGCGCCGGGCGCGCCGCGACGTCGCCGCGAAGAAGCTCAAGGCGGGGACGCGCGCGTCGGGTTTCGACACGGTCAGCGCGCCGGCGCTCCGCAAGGGCGACGTCGTCCTGGTCGAGGCGGGCGACGTCGTCCCGTGCGACGGCGAGGTGGTCGAGGGGATCGCGTCGGTGGACGAGAGCGCGATCACCGGCGAGAGCGCCCCCGTGATCCGCGAGAGCGGCGGCGACCGCAGCGCCGTCACCGGCGGCACGCGCGTCCTCTCCGACTGGCTGGTCGTGAAGGTGTCGACCAATCCCGGCGACGCCTTCCTCGACCGCATGATCGCGCTGGTCGAGGGTGCCAAGCGCAAGAAGACGCCCAACGAGATCGCGCTCGACATCCTGCTCGCGGCGCTGACGATCGTCTTCCTGCTCGCGACGGTCACCCTCCTCCCGTTCTCGCTCTTCGCGGTGGGGGCGGCCGGCCACGCGGCGAACGCCGCGGTCCATGCCGAGCCGGTGACCATCACCGTGCTGGTCGCGCTGCTCGTCTGCCTGATCCCGACGACGATCGGCGGGCTGCTCTCCGCGATCGGCATCGCCGGCATGGACCGCATGATCCGCGCGAACGTGATCGCGACCTCGGGACGCGCGGTCGAGGCGGCCGGCGACGTGAACGTGCTGCTGCTCGACAAGACCGGCACGATCACGCTCGGCAACCGGCAGGCGACCGAGTTCGTGCCCGCCGACGGCGTCTCGCAGGCGGCGCTCGCCGATGCGGCGCAGCTCGCCTCGCTCGCCGACGAGACGCCGGAGGGGCGCAGCATCGTCGTGCTCGCCAAGGAGAAGCACGGCCTGCGCGAGCGGCGCATCCAGGAGCTCGGCGCGACCTTCGTCCCGTTCATGGCGCAGACGCGCATGAGCGGCGTCGACCTCCACGGCCGCAAGATCCGCAAGGGTTCCGTCGACGCGATCGAGCGCTTCGTCGCCGGGCAGAACGGCTCGCTGCCGGCGGTCGTCCGCGCGGCGGTCGACCGCATCGCGAAGTCGGGCGGCACGCCGCTCGTCGTCGCCGAGGGCGGAAAGGCGCTCGGCGTGGTCCATCTGAAGGACGTGGTGAAGGGCGGCATCAAGGAGCGCTTCGGCGAGCTGCGCGGCATGGGGATCAAGACGGTGATGATCACCGGCGACAATCCCGTGACCGCGGCGTCGATCGCGGCCGAGGCGGGCGTCGACGACTTCCTGGCGCTCGCGACGCCGGAGAAGAAGCTCGCGCTGATCCGCGAGTACCAGACCGGCGGCCGCCTGGTCGCGATGACCGGCGACGGCACCAACGACGCGCCGGCGCTCGCGCAGGCCGACGTCGCCGTCGCCATGAACACCGGCACGCAGGCGGCGCGCGAGGCCGGGAACATGGTCGACCTCGACAGCAATCCGACCAAGCTGATCGAGATCGTCGAGATCGGCAAGCAGATGCTGATGACGCGCGGCACCCTGACGACCTTCAGCATCGCCAACGACGTCGCCAAGTACTTCGCGATCATCCCGGCGGCGTTCGCGACGACCTATCCCGAGATGAAGATCCTGAACGTGATGGGGCTCGCGACGCCGCAGAGCGCGATCCTCTCGGCGGTCATCTTCAACGCGCTCATCATCGTCTTCCTGATCCCGCTCGCGCTGCGCGGCGTGAAGTACCGGCCGCTCGGCGCCGCGCGCATCCTGCGGCGGAACCTGCTGATCTACGGGCTCGGCGGCCTGATCGTCCCCTTCGTCGGCATCAAGATCGTCGACCTCGCGATGGTCGCGCTGCACCTGACGTGATCGGGAGGGATCCATGCTCCGCCAACTGCGACCCGCGTTCCTGATGCTCCTCGCGCTCACGCTCGTGACCGGCGGCCTCTATCCCGCGCTGGTCACGGGAATCGCGCGGCTGGCCTTCGCGAAGCAGGCCGGCGGCAGCCTGATCGTGCGCGACGGCGTCGTGGCCGGCTCGGAGCTGATCGGCCAGCGCTTCGACGATCCCGCCCTCTTCTGGGGCCGGCCGTCGGCGACGACTCCGGCGTGCAACGCAGGCGCTTCTTCGGGCTCGAACCTCGGTCCGCTCCATCCGGCGCTCGAGGACGCCGTGAAGCAGCGCATCGCGGCGCTGCGCGCCTCCGATCCGGGTCAGTCCGCGCCGATCCCGGTCGACCTCGTGACGACGTCGGGCAGCGGCCTCGACCCGCACGTCTCGCCGGCGGCCGCGCTCTGGCAGGTTTCGCGGGTCGCGCGCGTGCGCGGACTCGACGAGGCGAAGGTGAAGGCGCTGGTCGAGAAGCACGTCGAGGGGCGCGACCTCGGGATCCTGGGCGAGCCGCGCGTGAACGTGCTCGCGCTCAATCTCGCACTGCTGGAGATCGACCGATGAAGCGGATCGCGTCGTCCCACCTCTTTGTCGCGGTCGGACTCCTCGGCGCGAGCGCCGTCGCGTCCGCCCAGTCCGAGGGGGCGCCGGAGTCGGAGCGGCGCGCGCTGCCGCCGCCGTTCGCGTCGCCGCCACTGCCGAGCGGCGAGTACCAGGGCTACCCGCTGGTCGGCGTGCCGCCCGCTCCCGTCGATTCGCCCTTCATGAGCTGGCTGCACGGCACCTCGTTCGGCGACCTGCTCGAGCGCAACCGCATCCAGGCGTACGGCTGGCTCAACGCCTCGATGAACGTGAGCCAGGCGCACGACTCGAACGCGCCCACCTCGTACTGGATCGCGGCCAACCGGCCGATGTTGAACCAGGCGCTGCTGCGCGTCGAGCGGCAGGTCGACTCGGCGCAGACCGACCACGTCGACTGGGGCTTCCGCTCGACGCTGCTCTACGGCTCCGACTACCGCTTCATGACGGCGGGCGGCTGGTTCAGCGACCAGCTGCTCCGGCACAACAACCTCTACGGATTCGACGCGACCGAGCAGTATCTCGACGTCTACACGCCCGACTTCGGCGAGGGGACGATCGTCCGCGTCGGCCGCTGGATCGCCTGTCCCGACATCGAGACGCAGTTTGCGCCCGACAACTTCATGGGCACGCACTCGCTCCTCTTCACGTTCGACACCTACACGCAGACCGGGCTGATGGTCACGACGATGCTCGACAAGCAATGGTCGGTGCAGGCCGGCATCCATGCCGGCACCGACATGGCGCCATGGTACGAGGGCGCGGTGCCGACCGGGATGGCGGGCGTGCGCTGGGTGTCCCTCGACAACGGCGACTCCGTGTACCTGGTCCTCAATGCGATCAACAACGCGAAGTTCCAGCGCTTCACGGTGGACGGCCAGCCGGCGGGCCACGACAACTACAACTACCTGGTCGGCACCTGGCAGCACAAGATCGACGAGACCTTGCAGACGCGCACCGAGTCCTACTTCATGTGGCAGCGCGACGCCGTGGTCGGCGGCACGCCGAGCCTCGGGCCGACGCGCTACTACGGCGGCGGCGGCGGACTCGGCGCCGACATCCCCGGCACGACGCTCACGTACGGCGCGGTGAACTACACGGTCCTGCAGACCTCGGACCGGGACTACGTCACGCTGCGCAACGAGGTGTGGCGCGACGAGGACGGCGCGCGCTCCGGCTTCGCCGGCACCTACACGAGCCACGCGATCGGCCTGACCCACAACTTCTCGCCCTGGTTCCAGGTGCGTCCGGAGGTCGGGTACTACCGCAACTGGAACCGGCCCGCGTTTGACCTCGGGCGCCGGCGCGGCATCGTGCTCGCCGGGTTCGACGTCACCCTGCGATTCTGAGCGAGGGGCCGTGGCGGAGCACGACGAAACGACGCGTCCCGCTCCCGAGCGGCTGCTCGCGGAGGCGAACGCGGCGGAGCCGGGGGCGCAGCGCGGCCGGCTCAAGATCCTGGTCGGCGCCGCGCCGGGCGTCGGCAAGACCTACAAGATGCTCGAGATGGCGCGCGCCCGCATGGTGGAGGGCGTCGACGTCGTCGCGGGCGTGGTGCTCACGCACGGCCGGGCCGAGACCGAGGCGCTGCGACGCGGCATCCCCGAGCTCCCGCACGTGTCGCGCGAACACCGCGGGATCGCCCTCGAGGAGTTCGACCTCGACGCCGCACTCGCGCGCCATCCCGCGCTGCTCCTCCTCGACGAGCTCGCCCACAGCAACGCGCCCGGCTCGCGCCACCTGAAGCGCTGGCAGGACGTCCAGGAGCTGCTCGAGGCCGGCATCGACGTCTGCACCACGCTCAACGTCCAGCACGTCGAGAGCGTGCACGACGTGGTCGAGCGGCTGACCGGCGTGCCGGTGCGCGAGCGCGTGCCCGACGAATTCATCGACGGCGCCGACGAGGTCGAGCTGGTCGACCTGCCGATCGACGAGCTGCTCGAGCGGCTGCGCGCCGGCAAGGTCTACCTGGGCGACCAGGCGGCGCGCGCCGAGCAGAACTTCTTCAAGCCCGCCACGCTCTCGGGCCTGCGCGAGCTCTCGCTGCGCCTCGTCGCCGACCGCGTGCGCGCGAAGTCGCCGGCGACGGCGCGCGCGGCGACCGGCCGCCTGCTGGTGGCCGTGAGCCCGAGCCCCTTCTCGGCGCGCCTGCTGCGGTCGGCACGCCGCCTGGCCGAGAGCCTCAACGTCGAGTGGCTCGCGCTGCACGTGGTCGCCTCCGAGGGGCTCGTCCTCTCCGACGCCGAGCGGCGCCGCCTCGGCAACCACCTGCGCCTCGCCGAGCAGCTCGGCGCCGAGGTCCACACGGGGACCGGCCGCGACGCCGTCGGCGAACTGCTCACGTTCGCGCGGCGCCACGACGTCCGGCACGTCGTCGTCGGCAAGCCGCTCGCGCGCGGTTTCTTGGGCCGGCCGGGATCGAGTTTCGTCGCCGAGCTGGTGCGCCGCAGTGGGGAGATCGACGTCTTCGTGGTGAACGGCGAGGAGCCGGTCGAGGAGTCCGAGCCGGGTCCTACCGCCGAACGCACCGACGGCGTCGGCTACCTGCTCGCGCTCGCCGCGGTCGGCGTCGCGACCGCGCTCGCCTGCGTCGCGCGCGACCACCTCGCGCCGGTCAACCTGAGCATGATCTACCTGCTCACGGTGGTCGGCGTGTCGCTGCGCGGCCGGCGCGGGCCGACGCTCGCCGCCTCGCTCATCGGCGTCGCGGCCTTCGACTTCTTCTGCGTCCCGCCCTACCTGTCGTTCACGGTCGGCGACTCGGAGTACGTGCTGACCTTCGTCGCGATGCTGCTGGTCGGGCTCGTGGTCAGCCTGCAGAGCGCGCGGCTGCGCGCGCTCGTCGACGCGACGCTGCGGCGCGCGGAGTCGTCGGCGGCGCTCCATCGCCTGAGCGGCGACCTGGCGGCGACGCGCGGCAGCGCGCCGATCGTCGCGGCGGCGCGCCGCCGCTGCCGCGACATCCTGGGCGTGCCCGTCCGCGTGCTGCTCCCTCGCCCGGACGGCGGGGACGAACTCGACGAGGCGGCTCCCGAGGCGGACGGCGCCCCGCTCTCCTCGGACGAGCTCGCCGTCGCGCGCTGGGTGTTCGAGCACGGCGAGCCGGCGGGCGCGGGCACGCACACGCTGCCCGGCGCGCACGGCCTCCACGTGCCGCTCGCGGGCGCGCGCGGGCGCGTCGGCGTGCTCGTCTGCGAGGGCTACGTCGCGGCGCGCTTCCACGACCCGGACGAGCGGCGCCTGGTCGAATCGCTCGCCCGTCTGATCGGGCTGGCACTCGAGGGCGAGCGGCTGGGCGAAGAGGCGCAGGAGGCGGCCGTCGCGATCCGCTCCGAGCAGCTGAAGAGCGCGCTGCTCTCCTCCGTCTCGCACGACCTGCGCACGCCGCTGCAGGTGATCACCGGCGCCGCGACGGCGCTCGCCGAGTCGCAGGCGCTGCTCGACCCGATGACGCGCGCCGAGCTCGCGAACGGCATCGCCGAGGAGGCGGAGAACCTGAACCGCGTCGTCACCAACCTGCTCGACGTGTCGCGCCTGGAGAGCGGGAGCGTGAAGCTCGACACCCTGCCGCACTCGGTCGAGGACCTGTTCGGGACGGCGCTGCAGGCGATGGAGCGCCGCCTCGCCGGCCATCCGACCACGTCGCAGGTCAGCCCCGACTGCCCGCCCGTCTCGGTCGACCCGGTCGTGTTCCAGTCCGCGCTCGTGAACCTGCTCGACAACGCCGTGAAGTACACGCCGGCCGGCAGCCCGATCGAGCTGCTCGCGCGGCGCGGCCCGCCGGCGGCGGCGGACAGCGCGGGCGCGCCGCGGCCCGCGCCGCACGGGACGGTCGAGATCGTCGTCGCCGACCGCGGGCCCGGCCTCGCTCCGGGCGAGACGGAGCGCGTCTTCGAGAAGTTCGTGCGCGGGGCCGCGCACGGCGCGCGGCGCGGCGTCGGGCTCGGGCTCACGATCGCGCGCCGCATCGTCGAGGCGCACGGCGGTACGATCCGCGCCCGCGCGCGCGCCGGCGGCGGCGCGGAGTTCGTGATCACGCTGCCGGCCGCGCCCCCGGAGCCGGAGCGCTAACGGACGACGCGGCGACGCGCCGCGCTTCCGAAGTCACGATGGTCGACCCGAAGACGAAGATCCTCGTCGTCGAGGACGAGCCGCCGATCCGCAGCTTCCTGCGCACCACGCTCGCGGCGCACGGGTTCGCCGTCGTCGAGGCGGGGACGGCGCGCGAGGCGGCGGTGCTCGCCGCGTCGCACCACCCCGACGTGCTGCTGATCGACCTCGGCCTGCCCGACCGCGACGGGATCGAACTGATCCGCAGCCTGCGTGAATGGTGCCGCGCCCCGATCCTGATCGTCTCCGCGCGCGGTCGCGAAGAGGAGAAGGTGAAGGGGCTCGACGCCGGCGCCGACGACTACCTCACCAAGCCGTTCGGCGTCCCCGAGCTGCTCGCGCGCGTCCGCGCCTCGCTGCGCCGCGAGCAGATCGCGGCGACGCACGGCGACGGCCTCCACCTGCATTGCGGCGACCTCTCGATGGACACGGCCGAGCACCGCGCGCGGCTCGCCGGCGCCGAGCTCAAGCTCACGCCCATCGAGTGGAAGCTGCTCGCGGTCCTGATGCGCCACGCCGGCCGGCTGGTCACGCACGACTTCCTGCTGCGCGAGGTGTGGGGGCCGACGGTCACCGAGGACGCCAACTACCTGCGCGTCTACATCCACCACCTGCGCCGCAAGATCGAGCGCGACCCGGCCCACCCGGCCCGCCTGATCACCGAGCTCGGCGTCGGCTACCGCCTCCTCGCGGAGTGACCCGCTGCGCCGCGCGACCTTGCGCGCGACCGCGCGACCCACTGAGAGTTGCGCCGCGAGCGGGTAGTGTCGATCGACCACGTTTGCGGGGGGCCCCTTGATCCACGTCGTGATCCTCGCCGGCGGCTCGGGCACGCGCTTCTGGCCCAAGAGCCGCGGCTCGCTGCCCAAGCAGTTCCTGAGCTTCGGCGGCCGCGAGCCGCTGCTGGTCGAGACGGCCGAGCGCATGCGCCTCGTCGCGCCGCCCGAGCGGACGTGGGTCGTCACGGCGGAGGCGCACGTGAAGCGCGTGCGCAAGCTCCTGCCCGGGCTGCCGGCCGAGCAGGTGGTGGGGGAGCCGGCGGCGCGCGACACGGCGCCGGCCGTGGCGCTCGCGGCGCTGCGCATCGCGCGGCGCGAGCCCGACGCCACGCTGCTCGTCTGCCCGGCGGACCACCGCATCGAGCCGGCGGCGCGCCTCGCCGCCGCGATCCGCGCCGCCGAAGAGGTCGTGACGCGGGAACCTCATCGGATCGTCGTCTTCGGGATCGCGCCGACCGAGCCGTCCACCGGCTACGGCTACGTCGAGTTCGGCGCCCCGCTCGGGACGTTCCAGTCGCTCGCCGCGCACGACGTGAAGGCGTTCCACGAGAAGCCCGACGCGGCGCGCGCGCGCGAATACGTCGCCGGCGGCCGCCACTGGTGGAACGCGGGGATCGCCTGCCTGCGCGCGACGGCGCTGCGCGAGGAGATCGCGCTCCAGATGCCGGCGCTCGCGGCGGGCCTCGCGGAGCTCGAGAAGTGCGCCGACGAGCGGCGCTTCGCCGCCGAGCTCGCGCGCCTCTTCCCGACCTTCGAGAAGCGCTCGCTCGACCACGGCGTGCTGGAGCGGGCGCGCGCGCGCGGCGTGATCCGCCTCGACCTCTCCTGGGACGACGTCGGCTCGTTCCCGGCGCTGGCGCGCACGCGCACGCCCGACGCGAACGGCAACGTCGTGTTGGGCGACGCGATCGCGCTCGATGCGTCGCGCAACATCGTCGACGCGGGCGACGGGCTGGTCGCGCTGATCGGCGTCGACGACGTGATCGTCGTGCACACCGGCGACGTCACGCTGGTCTGCCGGCGCGACCGCGCCGAGGAGATCAAGCGGGCGATCGAACAGGCGCGCGCGCGCAAGCTCGACCGCTTCCTCTGAGAGCCGAGCCCGGCAGGGGGGCTCAGTCCTTGGCCGGCTCCTTCGGCGCGACGTCCTTCGGGGCGGCGTCGTCGAAGAGGCGCAGCGCGCCCTCGACCTCGGCCTCGTCGAGCAGCGTCCGGCGCGCGGTCGGGCGCCTCTGCGCCGAAGAGTCGACCTTGACCGGCACCGCGTCGCCCTTCCAGATCTCGTGGTGGCCGAAGAGCGAGTCGATGCCGCCCGGATCGCCCGGCGGCAGAGGAGGATCGGGGACGGCGGCAGGCGCAGGGGCCGGCACGGCCGCGGCCGCCGGAACGGCGGCGGCCGCCGGAGCGGCGACGGGCGCCGGAGCGGCGACGGGCGCCGCGGCCGGAGTCGGAGCCGGAGCCGGAGCCGAGGCGGCAGTCGGGACGGCCGTGCGCGCAGCGGCGTCGGCCGCCCCTTGCGGTCGCAGCGCGGGGGTCGACGGCATCGCGAAGGCCGCGGTGACCGGCGGTTGCGGTCGCAGTGCGGGGGTCGTCGGCATCGCGACGGCGGCCGTGGCGGGCGTCTGCGGCCGCAGCGCCGGTGCCGTCGGCATCGCGACGGCCGCAGTGGCCGGCGGTGCCGTCGCGCCCGGCTTCGCGGCCGGCGCCGCGCGCTTCGGCGCGTGCGACTCGGAGAAGATGCGCGAGAGCATCGAATCGAATTTGCCGTGGAAGTCGTCGGCCGGCGGAGTGGTCGGGACGACGGGCGCTTCGTCCTGGATCGGCAGGTCGACGACGATGCGCGCGCCGCCGCCCTCGAGCGTCTCGATCTGCAGGTCGCCCTGGTGGTCGCGCACGATCGCGACCGCGACCGGGAGGTCGATCGAGCGCTCGCGCGCGAGCGTCGCGATCTCGACGTTGTGGTCGAGCAGACGCTGCGCGATCTCCTCCAGGCCGGCGCAACCGGGGAAGTCGACGTGGACGCGCAGCCGGCCGGTGTCGGCGAGGGTGCGCACGCGCACCTCGTGGGGGCCGTGCTCGCTCGCGAGGACGCCGCGCACGAAGCCGAGCACGCTGAGGAAGACCTGGCGCAGGCGCGCCGGGTCGGCGACGGTGAACGGGATGCCGGAGTGCGGCTCGAACTTGCAGGTGATGTCGCGCGCCCGCATCGACTCGGCCTGCAGCGCGACGGCGGTCTCGACGAGGTCGTTCACGTCGACGACCGTGTACTGGCGCCGCCACGACTGCGTGAACTCGACCACCTGGCGCATGCGGTTGCGGAGCGTGCCGATCTCGCGGCGCAGGCCCTCGCGCGCGCCGTGCAGCGTGGCGGGGTCGGGCCGGCCGGTCGCGATGATGTCGGTGAAGCCGGCGATCGCGGTGAGCGGCCCGGCCATGCCGTGCGCGAGGCTGCGCGCGACGCGCGACATGGTGGCGACGGCGTCGATCTCGGCCAGCTCGCCCTGGTGCTGGTCGAGCAGCTTGCGGGCGCGGTTGAGCTCCTCGTTGCGGCGCGCGACCACCTGGAACTTGCGCAGGTTGCGCAGCACGCCGGCCGCGAAGCCGACGAAGACCTCGAGCAGCGCGTGGCGGTCGCCCTCGCCAACCTCGCCCGCGTCCGCCAGCGGCGCGATCGAGAGCTGCGGGTTGCAGAGCATCATCACGCCGGCCGGCTTGCCGTCGACGACGAGCGGCGCCGCGACGATCCGCTCGGGGCAGTCGGGCGGACGCATCATCGAGATGCCGAGCGCGGCGAGGTCGGTCCCCTCCTCGACCTCGATCACGGACTGCGCCGCCACGACGCGCCGCGCGATCTCGTCCTCGAAGGCGAGGTGGAGCGGGTCGGGGGCCTGCGCGGAGGAGGGGAAGACCGCCTCGCGCTCGAGCGGGCGGCCGTCGGCCCGGATGCGCCACATCACGCCGCGCGTCGCCGCCAGCGCGTCGATGACGCACTGGAGGATCTTGGGCAGCGAGGAGGTCGACTCCTCGTCGAGCTCGAGCTCGCCCGACGCCTGCAGGACGCTGCGCGCCTGCGCGAGGCTCGCCTCGAGGCGCGACGAGCGGTCGCGTCCGGCGACGACCGCGTGCACGAGGTTCTCGACCTGGCACGACTTGCGCCACAGGTAGGCGACGAAGAGGAAGACGAGCACGAGCAGCTCGGCCACCAGCGTCTGCGCCGGGAAGTTCGGGCCGAAGCGAAGAACGACGGCGTGCTGGACGGAGGGCCAGAGCATCGCGAAGCCGGCCGCGAGCACGAAGATCACCAGCGAGCCGACCACGCGGATCTCGCGGTTGGGGGCGTGCACCAGGCGGTCGAGTCGTTTCGGTGCGCTCATCACGGAGCATCCTCGTCCGACAGGCCGATCGAGAAGCAGTTGCGGCCGCGGCGCTTCGATTCGTAGAGGGCGCGGTCGCAGCGTCCGATCGCGGCCTCGGAGTCGTCGCGCGGGCTCACCGCGCAGACGCCGATCGAGATGGTGGGCGGGCGGCCGCGCCACTGGGTGACGTGCTCGCGCCCGAACTTCTCGACGTCGGCGCGCAGCCGCTCGGCGAGCACGACGGCGTCCTCGACCGGCGTGTCGGGCAGCACGACCATGAACTCCTCGCCGCCGAAGCGGCCGACCACGTCGGTCGAGCGCGCGGCCTGCGTGACGATGCGCGCGAGCACGCGCAGCACGTCGTCGCCGGCGAGGTGGCCGCAGGTGTCGTTGAACGCCTTGAAGTTGTCGACGTCGATCAGCAGCAGGGATAGCGGCGAACCGTTGCGGCGCGTGCGGCGGATCTCCTTCTCGAGCAGGCGCATCGCCAGGCGGCGGTTGTAGATGCCGGTCAGGAAGTCGTGCTCGGCCTCCTCGCGGTAGGCGTCGATGCGCTGCACGTAGCCGTCGGAGGCGAGCGCGAAGCCGACCGCGTCGACGCGCACCTGCAGGGCGAGGCGCCCGCGCAGCCGCAGCCGCCCGCCGTCGTCGACGAGCAGGAGCAGCGGCGCCGCCTCGCCGCCGCAGCGCGGGGCGAAGGCGAGGAGCGAGCGCGGGCCGGCGTCGGCGCGCACGCGCACCGCGTCGAGCAGGCGCGCGCCCGGCCGGCCCGGCCGGATGCGCCGTCCGGCGCGCGCCGTGTTCGCGCGCAGCCGCGCCGTCTCCGCGATCGGGAGGGAGAGGTGCTCGCCGCCCCCGGACGGACCGTGCGCCGCCGCGACGATGCTGGAGCTCCCCTCGTGCCGCAGCAGGACCCACGCGCGCGCGGCGCCGGTCGAGCGCAGCACGGCATCGACGAGGCGATGCGCTGCCGACGGCGCGTCGACGCACGCGCCGGCGTCGCGCGCGGCGAGGGCCGCCGCGACGAGCGCGTCGCTTCCGTCCACGTCCGAAGGTCCGCGCCGCGCCGGAGCGCGTGCGGTCAGCTCGAGGGTGCGCGCCATTTTTTCCGTGAGGGCTCCGCGCGAGGTTCCGGAAGAGTGATCGGCACGCGGGGCCCCCCGAGTCGCGCGAACCTTTTTCCGGGGTGCCGACCTATCATGGGTCGGTTGCCGAGCGCGCAACGCCCCGACGCATGACCCGAACCCCCGTCGACCTCCTGATCGTCCACGCCGACGAGATCGCGACGCCCGCGGGCCCGGGGCCGCGGCGCGGTCGCCAGATGGACGAGCTGCGCGTCGTTGCGGATGGCGCGCTCGCCGTGCGCGACGGGCGCATCGTCGCGCTCGGCCCCACCGCGGAACTCGAGGCGAGCTTCGCGGCGGAGCGCACGCACGACGCGCGCGGCTGCTTCGTCGTGCCCGGCTTCGTCGACGCCCACACCCATCCCGTCTTCGTCGGGACGCGCGAGCACGAGTTCGACCTGCGCCTGCGCGGCGTCGGTTACGAGGAGATCACGCGGCGCGGCGGCGGGATCTTCCGCTCCGTCGCCGACCTGCGCGCCGCCGACGACGCGACGCTCGCGGCGAGCGTGCGCGGCCACCTGCGCCGCTTCCTCGCGGCGGGGACGACGACCGTCGAGTGCAAGAGCGGCTACGGGCTCACCTGGCACGACGAGCACCGCTCGCTCGAGCTGCTGCGCCGCGAGGCCGACGCGCCGGAGCTGCGGCCGCTGCGCGTCGTGCCGACGTTCCTCGGGGCGCACCAGTGCCCGAAGGAGTTCCGCGACCGGCGCGGCGACTACGTGCGCGCGCTCACGCGCGAGATGATCCCGGCCGTCGCGCGCGGCGGCCTCGCCCGCTTCTGCGACGTCTTCTGCGACGAGGGCGCCTTCGACGTCGCGGAGTCGCGCGAGGTGCTCGCGGCGGCGCGCGACCACGGGCTCGGGCTGCGTGTGCACGCCGACGAGCTCGCGCCGTCGGGCGGCGCGCGGCTCGCCGCCGAACTCGGCGCGGCCAGCGCCGACCACCTCGTGCACGTCGACGACGCGGGGCTCGCGGCGATGGCCGCGGCCGGCGTCGCGCCGGTCCTGCTGCCGGGGACGGTTTTCTCGCTCGGCCTCAGGCGGGCGCCGCCGGCGCGGGCGATGGTCGAGCGCGGGCTCGCGGTCGCGATCGCGAGCGACTTCAATCCGGGAACCTCCTGCCTCTGGTCGCCGCTCCTCGTGATCGCGCTCGCCTGCCAGGTGCTGCGTCTCACGATCGCCGAGGCGCTCACGGCGGCGACGGCGAACGCCGCCGCGTCGCTCGGGCTCGGCGCGGAGTGCGGCGCGCTCCTGCCGGGGATGAGCGCCGACGCCGTCCTGATCCGGGGCGGCAGTCACCACCTGCTGGGCTACCGCGTAAGCGAGGGGCCGATCGAGCGGGTGCTCGCGCGCGGCAAGATGGTCGAGCCGCGCGCGCTCGCGCCCTGAACGCCCCGCACGAGGACCCCCCACGGAATGGACGCCGACCCGCTGCGTGAGATCGTCGAGTGCGTGCCCAACTTCAGCGAGGGGCGCCAGCCGGAGGTGGTCGACGCGATCGTCGCCGCCGCGACGGGCGCCGGCGCCGTCAAGGTGCTCGACCGCGAGATGGACGCGAACCACCACCGCGCCGTGGTCACCTTCGCCGGCCCGATCCGCGAGGTCGAGCGCGCCGCCTTCGCCGCCGTCGCCGCCGCGCGCGAGCGCATCGACCTGAACCGCCACCAGGGCGAGCACCCGCGCATGGGGGCGACCGACGTGCTGCCGTTCGTGCCGGTGCGCGGCGTTTCGATGGAGGCGTGCGTCGCGCTCGCGCGGCGCGTCGGCCGACGCATCGGCGAGGAGCTCGCGATCCCGGTCTTCTTCTACGAGGAGGCGGCGACGCGTCCGGAGCGGCGCAACCTCGCCGACGTGCGCGCCGGCGAGTTCGAGGGGCTGCGCGAGAAGATCGGGACCGACCCGGCGCGCGCGCCCGACTTCGGCCCGCCGCACATCCACCCGACCGCCGGGGCGACCGCGGTGGGGGCGCGCTTCTTCCTGGTCGCCTACAACGTGAACCTCGCCTGCGACGACGTGAAGCTCGCGAAGGCCATCGCGAAGAAGATCCGCGAGCGCGACGGCGGGCTCAAGTGCGTGAAGGCGCTGGGCTTCTTCCTCGAGGACCGCAAGCTCGCGCAGGTCTCGATGAACCTCACCAACTACCAGGTGACCTCGATCGAGCGCGTCTACGCCGAGATCGAGGGACTCGCGCGCGCGGCCGGCGTCGAGATCCGGGAGAGCGAGCTGGTCGGGCTCGCGCCGCGGGCGGCGCTGCCCGACGGCGTGCCGGCGCGCGTGAAGCTCAACGGGTTCGACCCGAAGAAGCAGATCCTGGAGGAGCTCCTGTGAGCGGGGCGGCGCGGATGCGCGCGCTGCTCGCGACGATCACGCTGGGCGCGCTCGCGGCCCCGGCGCGGCCGCAGTCGGCGAGCCTCGCGCCCGGCGACAAGCTGTGCGGCGTCTGCAAGACGACCGGGCGCGTGCCCTACGAGGTCCCGAAGGTCGTGCTCGAGCTCGAGAAGGGCTGCCTCGAGTGCAGCGAGGTCTCCGACAACAAGGCGATCAACTGGGGGCTCGACTTCGCGCCGTGCCCGAAGTGCCTCTGCCCGTCGCTGCACGGCAAGGCGAAGGCGGAGTGGGACGCGAAGGTGGCGGCGCGGCGCGACTGGCTCAAGGCGCAGCGCGAGATCGACGCCTTCCTGAACGACCCGAAGGACCTCCGCCTGATGCACGTCAAGACGGAGCACTTCGACCTCGCCTGGTCGATCCCGAAGATCAAGATCGGGAACGTGGTCCTCGACCAGCACCACGCGACCCACCTCTACGCGCAGCGGCTCGAGGAGGCGTACCAGACCTTCCTCGACCAGTTCGGCTTCAAGCACGAGGCCGAGCAGAACGGCGTGCGCCACCAGGTGATGGTCTTCGAGCAGCTCCGCCACGCCAACAAGGCCGAGCCGAAGTACACCGGCATGGGCGGCCAGGGGACGACCAACGGCGTGAAGCTGGTGGGGGTGAAGTCGGTCTTCGTCACCCACTGGAACAAGACGGTCAACCCCGACGACGAGGCGTTCCACGAGTACCTCGTGCACAACGTCTGCCACCTCTTCCTCGCCTCGAACTACAACATGTTCTGGCTGGCGCGGAAGCACGGCTGGATCGACGAGGGGCTGTCCCACTACTTCACCGACAAGCGCTTCGGGCAGGTGCGCACCCACTGCTACCAGGAGCAGGACGAGGCGAAGCAGTGGATCCTCGGTGCGTGGCGGCCGGAGGTGCGCAAGCGCGTCGCCGTCGACAAGATCCCCGCCTTCGCCGAGGTGGTGGTGAAGCACGCCGAGGCGCTCACCGCCGAGGAGCACATGTTCGTCTGGTCGTGGGTGCAGTACCTGGACGACGCCTTCGACCACGCGAAGTTCGTGCAGCTGGTGCGCGGCCTCAAGGAGCAGCGACCGCTGCGCGACGTCCTGCAGGAGGCGTACGGCGTCTCGATGTTCCAGCTCCTCGAGAACTGGAAGAAGTACGTGCTCGAGACCTACCCGCCGCGCTGAGCGCGGCGTCGACCCGGGTCGTCGAGAACTACCCGCAGAAGTGGCCGGTTTCCCCGGGCGGGCCCGGGGTGCGCGGCGTCCGCGACTGCGCTCCGGACGTCGGGCGCCGATAGGTGCCACTAGAGGGAACGGCACACCTCGTTCTCGACAGTGGAAGGGGCACCGCATCGGTCGGTAGGGGAATGGTCCGAGGGGGCGGGCGGTCGGAGCGGCCTTGGCAGGGGCGTCCGGTGCCGCCGCCCGCCCTCGCTTCGCGCGCCGCGGTCACGAACGCGGAGAGACATTCGACGAGGGGCGGTCCCGGGCGACCTCGTGTCCTTCCTGGCTGGATCCCACCAAAGCTCTCTCAGGCAGGCCTTCGCACGTTCCGGTTCTCGATCGCTTCGGTCCGAGGACCGCCCCGTTCTCCGCCTCCCGCGTCCGCGCGTTTCGCCGGCGCGCCGCCGAACTGCTCGGCGAGCCGGAACTTCTGCACCTTCCCGCTCGCCGTCATCGGGAAGGCGTCGACCACGAAGATGCGCGCCGGCACCTTCACGCCGGAGACGCGCTCGCGCAGGAAGTCGCGCAGCGCCGCCTCGTCCGCCGCGGCGCCCTCCTTCAGCAGGACCGCGGCGCGCACGTCCTCGCCGAGCCGCTCGTCGGGGACGCCGAAGACGGCAGCGTCGCGCACCGACGGGTGGCGCCGCAGCGCCTCCTCGACCTCGGCCGGATAGACGTTCTCCCCGCCGCGGATCACCATCTCCTTCAGGCGGCCGACGATGCGGAGGTAATCGTCCGCGCCGTGGACGGCGAGGTCGCCGGTGCGCAGCCAGCCGTCGGGCAGGAGCACCTGCGCGGTCGCCTCGGGCTGCTCGAAGTAGCCCTTCATCACGCAGTGGCCGCGCACCCACAGCTCGCCGCGCTCGCCGCGCGCGACCTCGCGCAGCTTCGCGGGATCGACGACGCGCACCTCGGTCTCCGCCATCGGCTTCCCGACCGTCGTCGCGCGCCGCTCGATCGTGTCGTCGGGGTCGTTGATCGAGACGCCGGGCGAGCACTCGGTGAGCCCGTAGGCGGCGACCATCTGGGGCAGGTGGAGTTCGTCGACGAGGCGGCGCACCAGCTGCTCGGGACAGGGCGCTCCGCCCATGATCCCGGTGCGCAGCGAGGCGAGGTTCCGGGGGCGGCGCTCCTGCTCCTCGACCAGCATGCGGAAGTGGGTCGGCACGCCGTAGAGGATGGCGCAGCGCTCCGCCTCGACGAGGTCGAGCGCCGCCGCGGCGTCGAAGCGGTCGATGCCGCAGAGCGTCACCGCCGACGCGAACGCGCCGAGCGTCCCGACCACGCAGCCGAAGCAGTGGAAGAGCGGGAGCGTCAGCGCGAGCCGCTCGCCCGGCCGGTAGTCGAGCTTGGTGCCGATGCCCCAGGCGTTGTTCACGAGGTTGCGATGGCTCAGCATCACGCCCTTGGGGAAGCCGGTCGTGCCCGACGTGTACTGCATGTTGATGACGTCGTCGGGAGCGAGCGCCGCCTCGCCGCGGCGCAGCGCCGCGGCGTCGACGCGCGCGCCGGCCGCGAGGAACGCGGGCCAGGCGAGCGCCGGCGCCGCGACGGGCGCCGCGCCGGCGCGCGCGAGCTCGACCTCGAAGCGCAGCTCGGGCAGGCGGGCGCGCACCTGCGCGAGTGCCGCGGCGCGCGGGTTGGCGTCGCCGCCGGCGTCGCGCACCACGCCGCACGAGCGCGACTGGCGCAGCAGGTACTCGATCTCCGGCGGCTTGAGCGCCGTGTTGGCGGTGACGAGCACCGCTCCGAGGCGGGCGAGCGCGAGCTGGACGACGATCCATTCGGGCGAGTTCTCGGCCCAGAGCGTGACGCGGTCGCCGCGGCCGACGCCCGCCGCCGCGAAGGCGCGCGCCGCTTCGAGCGACTCCTGGTCGAGCTGCGCGAAGGTCCGGCGGTGCGCGCGCGACGGCCAGGCGAGCGCTTCGGCGTCGGGGAACGCCGCCACGAGCCGCGCCAGGAGCTCGGGGATCGTGCAGTCGCGCGGACGTCGGAAGGAGCTCGCGCCCATCGTCCCCTCCGTTGCCGACCGCCGGCCGCGCTCCGGCTCACGCGCGCGCGGCGAAGACCTCCTCGAGCGAGAGGTCGCTCGCCAGCACGTCGTCGAGGCGGTCGACCAGCAGGCTCGACCACGTCTCGAAGCGGTCGCGCTCGCGGCGGCAGAGCTCGATCAGCTCGGCGCGCGGCACGAAGCGGCCGCTCATGAGCTCGGTCTCCCGGATCTTCACCTCGGCGCGGCGCGCGTCGGCCACGGCGACCAGCCCGAAGTGGACGGCGCCGACGTCGGTTGCGTCGTCGTTCAGGAAGCCGGCCGCGCGCAGCTCGACCGGGCCGGCGACGTCGAGCTCCTCGGCGAGCTCGCGGCGCAGCCCCTCGAGCAGCACGTCACCCGGCCGCTCGTCGTCGCGGTCGACGGGATTGACGTGGCCGCCGACGCCGATCGAGAGCTTGCCGTGCAGGCGCGCCTCGCCCTGCCGCTTGGTGCGCTCGAGCAGGAGGAGGGAGTCCCCCCGCGTCACCACCACGTAGGGGATGATCTGCTTCCAGGAGGAGTCCTGCTCGGCCTTGCGCCGCTCGACGAAGAAGGCGTGGCGGCGGATGCGCGCGAGGCGGTCGGCGGCGGCGGCGCGGTCGCGCGCCGCGGCGACGAAGCCCTGCGGGAAGGACAGGTCGAACAGCCGGGCGCGCTCGACGACGAGGACGAATTCCATGCGGGCGGGGTCCCGATGGGGCGGAAGGCGGGGGAGTCTACCGCCACCGCGCGCTCACGCGCTCGAACTCTGCGGCGCGCGCTCCGGGATCGGTTCTCAGGACTTCGTGCGCTCGACCGCGGGCGCCTCGCGCCAGCCGACGCCCTCCTCGACGACGATCGTCTTGTCGAGCGGGACGTCGGTGAAGCGGTCGGTCTTGCCGGTGGTCGGCCAGTGGACCTCGAGCTCGACGAGGCGCTTGGCCTGGCCGAGCCCCATCTCCTCCTGGAGGCTGTTGCCGCCGAAGCTCGAGTTGCAGCCGACGAAGGCGAAGACGTTGCGCGCGCCGGCCGGCTCCTCGATGTTCGCGCGGATGCGGACGCCGTGGCCGAAGCGGTTGGTCTGGTGGCCGACGATGCGGACGGTCAGCCAGTGGTTGCCGTGGCCGGGGTTCTCGAAGAGGGCGGTGGCGAAGGCGTCGTCCTTCACCGCGCCGCCGAGCTCCTCGATCATGTCCTGGTCGCCGTCGCCGTCGAGGTCGGCGAACGAGACGCCGTGCCCCTTCTGCAGGTTGCCGGTCCCGGTCGCCGTCGTGACGTCCTGGAAGCGCCGGCCGCCGTCGTTGCGGAACATCAGGTTGGGCCAGAGCGAGTTGTAGTCGGGGTCGCCGGTCGCGAGGTAGAGGTCGGGGTAGCCGTCGTTGTCGATGTCGCCGAAGTTGCAGCCCATCGGGAAGCACGGACGGTCGAGGCGGACGGCGCGCGTGACGTCGGTGAAGCGGCCCTTCCCGTCGCCCTGGTAGAGGCGCATCGTGTCGCTGCCGGTCGTGCCGTTGCGGTAGTAGGCGGTGATCTCGGCCTGGCGCGTGACGCCGCGGTAGTTCGCGACCCAGATGTCGAGGTTGCCGTCGTTGTTGTAGTCGAAGAACCACGACGCGAACGAGTCGAACGGCGAGTAGACGTTGAGCGGGATCGCGACGTCGGTGAAGGTCCCGTCGCGGTTGTTGTGGTACAGCCGGTTGGGGCCGTAGAGGTTCGAGACGTAGAGGTCGGGGAAGCCGTCGTTGTCGTAGTCGCCGAACGCGCAGCCCTTGCAGAACAGGTCGTTCGTGACGCCCGCCTTGGCGGTCACGTCCTCGTAGGTCCCGTCGCCGCGGTTCTTCCAGAGGTGGCAGGGGAACTCGAAGCCGTTCGCGGTCTGCTGCGCCTCGTATCCGCAGAAGATGTCGAGGTCGCCGTCGTTGTCGATGTCGGCGACCGCGGCCGTCTGGCTCGGGGCCGAGACCTCGATGCCCGCCTCCTGCGTGCGGTCGACGAAGGTGCCGTCGTCCTGCTGGATCACCAGCGAGTTGGGCATGCGGCCGAAGCCGCCGAGCCACGCGCCGCGCATCACCAGCAGGTCGAGGCGGCCGTCGTTGTTCGCGTCGAAGTGGATGAACTGCAGCCCGCCGATCTGGCCCTTCAGCCCGACCTTCTCGGCGACGTCCTCGAAGGTGCCGTCCGGCTTCTGCCGGAACATGCGCAGCGGCTCCCAGACGTCCATCGAGCTGAGCACGACGTCGAGCCGGCCGTCGCCGTCGAAGTCGTCGATGACCGAGCCGCCGGCCCGCGCGAACATCTTGATGCCCTTCTTGGCGGCGACGTCGTACATGCGCGGCATGTCGTGTTCCGACGCGAGCGCGCGCGGGTCGATGCGGTAGAGCAGCGGCACGCCGTCGGGCCAGGTGCCGAGCGTCATGTGCGCGAGGTTGAGCAGCCAGATCGAGGGGAGGTCGTTCGCCTCCATCGTCTTCAGGATCTCGAGGTAGACCTCGGCCGCCTTCTCCCCGCCGCGCTTGTCGACGTGGATCGCGCCGTCCTTCAGCGGGAAGATGCAGCTGTCCTGGTTGTGGCGGCGCGCGCAGTTGGTGCGCTCGCCCATGCGCATGTACGAGATGCCGAGCTTGCGCATCGCGGTCAGCTTCGCCTCGCGGTCGCCGATCTGCTCCGCGATCGCGCGGCAGCGCTCGAACATCTCGATCGCGCCGTCGACGTTGCCGTCGTCGAGGCGCACCGTGCCGAGCGAGTAGCAGAACTGGATCATCTGCCTCGGCGGCGTGTTGAGCGGCAGCTTGAGGTAGCGCGCTTCGAGCTCGCGCAGCGTCCCGTCGCCGAGGAACGGCGCGCGCGACTCGGTCGTCTGCTTGGCGACGTCGCGCAGGAGTTTCGACTTGCGGTCCTGCGGCAGCTTCGCGGGGTCGGTCTCGCGCGGAGTCGGCGTGCAGCAGCCGTCACCCTCCATCGCCGCGCCCGGTTTCTTGTCGTCGGGCTTCGCGGTGGTCGCGACCGGGGCTTGGGCGAGGAACAGCAGGGACGCGAGGGCGAAGGAAGGGAGGGGAAGCATCACGATGGGGCCTCGGTGGGGGCGAGGAGTCGGGCCGAGAGGCGTCGCACGTTACAGGCCGCGGCCGGCGCGGGACGGATCCGACCCCGCCTCCGGTTCGGGGCCGATGCGCCTCAGGGGAGCCCCCTGGGTGGGATCAACCGCCTCGGGCTTCGGGCGGCGCCGCCTCGCGCCAACCGACACCTTCCTCGACGATGATCGTCTTGTCGAGCGGTACATCGGTGAACCGGTCGGTCTTTCCCGTCGTCGGCCAGACCACCTCGAGCGCCGTGATGCGCGTGGCCTTCCCCAGCCCCAACTCTTCCTGGAGGCTGTTCCCGCCGAAGCTCGAATTGGCGCCCACGAAGGCGAAGACGGTGCGGGAGCCGGCCGGCTCCTGGATCGTCGCGCCGATCCGCACGCCGATACCGAACCGGTTGGTCTGGTGGCCGACGATCCGGACGGTCAGCCAGTGGTTCCCGTGGCCCGGGTTCTCGTAGAGCGCGGTCTGGAAGGCGTCGTCCTTCAAGGCGCCGCCGAGCTGCTCGAGGAGGTCCTGGTCGCCGTCGCCGTCGAGGTCGCCGAACGAGACGCCGTGGCCCTTCTGCAGGATTCCGGTCCCGCTCGCGGTCGTGACGTCCTGGAAGCGCTGGCCGCGGTCGTTGCGGTACATCACGTTCGGCCAGATCGACGTGTAGTCGGGATCGCCGGTGCCGAGGTAGAGGTCGGGCCAGCCGTCCTCGTCGACGTCGCCGAAGTTGCAGCCCATCGGGAAGACGGGACGGTCGAGGTGGACGGCCCGCGTGACGTCCTTGAAGCGGCCCTTTCCGTCGCCTTCGTAGAGCCGCTGCGAGTCGTAGCCGGACGTCCCGTTCTTGTAGTACGCGCTGATCTCGGCCGCGCGCGCCCCGCGGGCGTAGCAGACGGCGTAGAGGTCGAGGTTGCCGTCGTTGTTGTAGTCGAAGAACCAGCAGCCGAAGCCGTCGTGCGGCCCGAAGACGCGCAGCGGGATCGCGACGTCGGTGAAGGTGCCGTCGCGGTTGTTGCGGTAGAGGCGGTTCGGCGCGCCCTGGTTCGTGACGTAGAGGTCGGGGAAGCGGTCGCCGTCGTAGTCGCCGAACGCGCAGCCCTTGCAGAAGCGGTTGTTCTCGACGCCGGCGGTCGCGGTCACGTCCTCGAAGGTGCCGTCGCCGCGGTTCTTGAACATGCGGCTCGGAAACTCCATGCCGCCCGCCGCCGCCGCCTGCGACTCGTACCCGAGGAAGAGGTCGAGGTCGCCGTCGTTGTCGACGTCGGCGATCGCGGCCGCCTGGCTCGGGGCGGCGATCTCGATCCCCGCTTCCTGCGTGCGATCGACGAAGGTGCCGTCGGGCTGCTGGATCAGCAGCGAATTGGGGATCCGCCCCATCGCCATCATCCAGGCGCCGCGCTGGACCAGGAGGTCGAGGCGGCCGTCGTTGTTCGCGTCGAAGTGGATGAACTGGAGCCCGCCGAGCTGGCCGTTGAGCCCCACCTGGTCGGCCACGTCGACGAAGGTGCCGTCGGGCTTCTGCCGGTACATCCGCAGCGGCTCCCAGACGTCCATCGAGGAGAGGACGACGTCGAGCCGCCCGTCGCCGTCGAAGTCGTCGACGCAGGAGCCGCCGGCGCGCGCGAAGAGCTTGATCCCCTTCGAGGTCGCGACGTCGTACATGCGCGGCAGCGCGTACTCGGAGGCGAGCGCCTCCTTCTCGATGCGGAACGGGACCGGCACCCCCTCGGGCCAGGTGCCGAGCGTCATGTGCGCGACGTTCAGGAGCCAGATCGACGGCAGGTCGTTCGGCTCGATCGTCCGCAGGATCTCGAGCAGGATCGCGGCGGCCTTCTCGCTGCCCTCCCTGGCGACGTGGATGCCGCCGTCCTTCAGCGGGAAGATGCAGCTGTCGCGGTTGTGGCGGCCGACGCAGTTGGCGCGCTCGCCCAGGCGCATCCAGGCGATGGCGAGCCTGCCCATGAGGATCAGCCGGTTGTCGCGATCATTCGTCGACTGGGCGATCGCCCTGGCGCGTTCGAATGCGGCGATCGCGTCCTCGATGTGCCCCTCGTTGAGCCGCGCCTCGCCGAGCGCGTGGCAGAGGAACATGATCTGCCGCGGCAGCGCGTTCGAGGGGAGTTTCGCGTAGTCGTCCTCGAGCTCCCGCAGCGTCCCCTCGCCGACGAAGAGCGCCTTGCTGTCGGTCAGCGTCTTCGCCATCTCCCGGAGCAGCACGGACTTGCGGTCCTTGGGGAGGAGCGCCGGGTCGACCGCCTTGCGCTCGGTGCGGC
>DAINBU010000029.1:15348-43636 GCA_036732755.1 Planctomycetota bacterium | reverse complement strand
CCTACGACACCAATTCCAACGGCGACCGCTACTGGCTCGGCCCGCCCGAGAAGCTCAACCCCTGGCGCGGCACCTGGGACGCGGCCTGCTCCTACCTCGACCACGGCGACCCCGACGTCGGGCCGCCCGACGACTGCGACGGGGTGCGCAGCCTCACCTTCGCCCAGATCGCGGCGTTCGACGACGTGAAGAATCGCTGCCAGGTGAGCGACGCCGACCTCGGCGTGGCCGGCGCCAACTACTACTTCTCGAGCGCCTACCTGATCTACGGCGAGCCCGACGACGTGCGCCCCGACAGCTACGGGACGCGCCAGTTCACGCCGAGCTGGAACGGGTCGAACTGGGACCTCACGCTCGTGCCGGGGCTGTTCCACGGGTCGATCCTGAAGGCGTGGACCGGCGCGCAGGTCCGCTCCAACAACAACAACGGGGAGGACGGCCGCGTCTACATCGCGTCCGTGGTGACCGGCCCCGACTCCCAGGGCGTCTACCACTATGAATACGCCATGCACAATCGGGACAACTCGCGCGGCATCGCGTCGTTCCGGCTGCCCGTCGTCCCCGGTGCCCACGTGGCCAACGCCGGCTTCCGCGACATCGACGCCGACGCGACCAACGACTGGACGTTCACGGTGAAGGCGGCGGAGATCGAGTGGTCGACGACCGCGAATCCGGTCGAGTGGAACACCCTCTACAACTTCTGGTTCGACTCCGACGCGCCGCCCGCCGACGCCTGCCGCGCGCTCGTGTCGGAGTTCCGCGCCGGCCCCGGATTCGACCACTTCGACATCACGGTGCGCGCGCCGTCGGGTCCGGCGCTCGGCACGCGGCTGGGCTTCGGGCTGGCGGGCGGCGACGGCGTCTTCCCCGACCTCGCGATCTCGGGCGGGCTCGACGTCGGGGAGACCGTCCAGATCGTCGCGCGCTACGCGGCGCCGAGCGCCTTCGCGCTCGCCTTCATCGGTTCCGACAGCACCGGCCTCGACTACCGCGGCGGCCACCTCGTCCCCTATCCGCCGGCCTGGATCCTCGCGACCACGACCGACGTCGACGGGCAGATCCTCGCCACCGGCCAGGGCGCCGGCGGGAGCTTCGACCTTTTCCTGCAGCTGGCCGTCGTCGACGCCGGCGCGCCGCAGGGGATCGAGCTGAGCGAGGCGGTCGAGCTCGTACGCTGACCGCGGGGCGCGGCGCGGCAGCATGACGGCCACGCGCGAGCTGCCGCGCCTCGACTCCCACGTCCCCCGCTGCGGGACGCCGGCGCGTTCGCCGAAGTCGCGTCGTCGCGCCGTCGCGCTGATCGCGGTCCACCTGCTGATCGTCGCCCACGTCGCCCACTGGAAGGTGACCGGCGCGACGCTGACGCCGCTCGAGCCTTCGGAGGCGATGCAGACGCTCGAGCTCGGCTGGGTCAACGCCGGCTTCGTCGTCTTCGGCCTCTTGTTGGTCGCGACGCTCGTCTTCGGCCGCTTCTTCTGCGGCTGGGCGTGCCACGTCGTCGCCTACCAGGACCTCTGCGCCTGGCTGCTCGAACGCGCCGGGCTGCGGCCGCGGCCGCTGCGCGTGCGGCTGCTCCGGCTCGTCCCGATCGGCGCGGCGCTCTACATGTTCGTCTGGCCGAGCGTCGCGCGGGCGTGGAGCGGCGCCCCCGATCCGGAGTTCGTCACGCGCTTTACGACGAGTTCGTTCTGGCGGACCTTCCCCGGGCCGTGGATGGCGGCGCTCACGATCGCGGTCGACGGAGCGCTGGTCGTCTGGTGGATGGGCGCCAAGGGCTTCTGCACCTACGGCTGCCCCTACGGCGCGCTGTTCGGGATCGCCGACCGCCTCTCGCCCGGCCGCATCCTCGTCTCCGACGCGTGCGAGGGCTGCGGCCACTGCACGGCGGTCTGCACCAGCAATGTGCGCGTCCACGAGGAGGTCGCGACCTTCGGGCAGGTCGTCGATCCGGGCTGCATGAAGTGCCTCGACTGCGTGAACTCCTGTCCGAAGCAGGCGCTGCGCTTCGGGTTCGCCGCGCCGACGCTGTTCGCCCGCCTGCGCGCGAAGCTCGGCGCGGGCGCGCTGCGGCCGCCGTCGACGGCGCGGCCCGACCTGTCGTGGGGCGAAGAGCTCCTCGCCGCGCTCGCGTTCGCCGGCGGGCTCTTCGCGTTCCGCGACCTCTACGCGGCCGTCCCTTTCCTGCTCGCGCTCGGGCTCGCGACGCTATCGGCCGTCGCCGCCGTCGTCGTCGTGCGAGCGCTGCGGCGCTCCGACTTCCGCTGGCAGTGGAGCGAGTGGCGCGCCGGCGGCCGCTTCACGCGCGCCGGGGTGCTCGGCCTCGCGCTCGCGCTCGCATTCCTGGTCTTCACGGCGCACGCCGGCGCTGTGCAGTACCACGCGCGCCGCGGGGAGAGCGCGCTCGACCGCTGGCTGCACGACCGCTCCGACGCAGCCGCCGCGCGCGGCGCCCAGGAGCACCTCGAGGCGACGCTCGCGCTCGGCCTCTTCCCCGACGGCCGCGCGCACAACCTCCTCGCCGTCTACCACTTCCGCGCCGGCGCTCCGGAGAAGGCGCTCCCCCACCTCGAGCGCGCGCTCGAAATCGAGCGGACCGCGCCGCGCCTCGTCGCGCTCGCCCGCATCCTGCTGCAGCTCGGCCGGCGCGACGCCGCGCTCGACGCCGCCCGCCAGGCGCTGCGGCTCGATCCGGAGGACGCCGACGCGCGACGGATCGTCACGACGGAAGCGCGCTGAAACAGGAGGGCGGGAGCGACCGCGGCCGCTCCCGCCCTCTTCGTGACGAATCGATCCGGACGCGCGCCGCTCAGATGCCGAGGGTCAGCGCGAGCCCGTCGGTGAACGCGTACCCCTTGGTCGCGCCGGCGTCGAGCTCGATCGCCTGGAAGTCGACCTCGAAGCCGCACAGCGCCGGGTCCATCGCCGGCAGCGTGCCGGAGAGCGCGAAGCCGCCCGGCGGCAGCGGCAGCGGGATGAACAGGATCGGGACGAGCATGAGCGAGCCGTCCTTGCCGGTCGGGATGTTGGCTTGGGTGACGCCGAGCATCAGGAGCGCGGTCGTGTTGACCCCGGCCGAATTCGAGATGTTGAGCGAGATGGTCGTGCCGAGGACCGGCGGCGCGGACGACGTGATGGTCGGCGTGAAGAGCGTGCCCGCCCAGCCGAAGCCGTAGTTGAACCAATTGGCCGGCACGCAGGAGTCGCGCCGGAAGACGTCGTTGACGACGTTGGTGTCGCCCGCCACGAGGTTGGTCGCGAGGCTGTTGAAGACGGTGATGCGCCCGTCCTCGCTGTTCCACGGCAGCTGGCTGATGCCGTTCCCCTCGACGCCGCTCGAGTCGAGGCTGAGGCGGATCGTCTCGCCGGTGGTCATGTCGTGGCGGAAGACGTCGCCCATAAGGTTGGTGTCGCCCGCGACGAGGTTGGTCGCCTCGCTGTAGAAGGCGACGAACTTGCCGTCGGCGGAGATGCGGGCGGTGTAGCTGTTGCCGTTGCCCTCGATGCCCGCCGAGTCGACGCTGACGCGCGTCGTCGTGCCGGTGGTGCGGTCGTGGACGAAGATGTCGGCGAAGCCGTTCCCGTCGCCCGGGACCAGGTTGGTGGCGAGGCTGTAGTAGGCGCACACGGAGCCGTCGCCCGTGATCGTCCCGTTCAAGCTGGTCCCGTTGCCCTGCACGCCGAACGAGTCGACCGAGATGAGCTCGGTGACGCCGGTCGCGCGGTCGTGCACGAAGGCGTCGGTCGCCGCGTTGGCGTCGCCCACGACGAGGTTGGTCGCGTCGCTGTAGAAGAAGATGCACTGCCCGTCGGCGGAGATGCGGGCGCTGTAGCTGAAGCCGTTGCCCTCGACGCCGAACGAGTCGACGCTCACGCGCGTCGTGGTTCCCGTCGCGACCTCGTAGACGAAGATGTCGGACTGCGCGTTGGTGTCGCCCACCACGAGGTTCGACGCATAGCTGCTGTAGGCGATGATCGACCCGTCGGCGGAGATGATCGGACCCGAGCTCGTGTTGTTCGCCTCGGCGCCGAACGAGTCGACGCTGATGCGCGTCGTCTTGCCGGTGCTCGCGTTGTGCATGAAGACGTCGGTGACCAGGTTCAGGTCGCCGTTCACCATGTTCTTCGCGTCGCTCTGGAAGGCGGTGATCACCCCGTCCTTCGAGACGCACACCCCGCTGCTCGGGCCGTTGGCCTCGACGCCGCTCGAGCGCACGCTCACGCGCGTCACCGCGCCGGTCAGCGTGTCCTTCACGAAGCAGTCGGTCCTCAGGTTGGTGTCGCCGACGACGAGGTTGGTCGCGTCGCTGTAGAAGGCGACGTAGCGCCCGTCGGCCGAGATCCCCGAGACGAAGCTCTGGTTGTTCGCCTCCGTCCCGACCGAGTCGACGCTCGACCGCGTCGTCTCCTGCGCCATGGCGGCCGTCGCCGCGAAGCCCAGCGCCGCCGCCCCTGCCGACCCGAATCGAAGCGCGCGTCTCATGGTCGATCCTCCCTGGACCTGCCGGTCCGTCCCGGTTCGAGATGGAGCACCCGACCGACGGCGGCGGACGCGGCGACCACGTCCCCCGCAGCCCTTTCCCGCGGCGCGGGATGGTATCCCTGCGTCCGCAAGTGCGCCCGGGTCGAGCGGCCGGCGACCGCCGTCGCGTCGGGAGCCCGGGAGATCCCGCGGCGCGCCTGAATCGGAGAGACTGCGGACCATGGCCGCGAGCGAAACCCGCCTGCGCATCGTCGTCTCCGGCGCCGGCGGCGTCGGCGGGCTGCTCGGCGCCCGGCTCGCGCGGACGGGAGAGCGCGTCGGCTTCGTCGTCCGCGGCGAGAGCGTCGGGCCGCTGCGCGAGCGCGGGCTGCACGTGAAGACGCTCACCGAGGAGTGGACGCTCGCGCGGCCCGAAGTCACGGGCCGGGCGGAAGAACTCGGCCGCGCCGACGTCCTCTTCCTCGCGACGAAGGCGCAGGACCTCGCGGCAGCGGCCGCGGCGTGCGCGCCGGTCGCGGGCGAGGGGACCCTCGTGATCACGCTGCAGAACGGCGTCGACGCCGAGGAGATCGCGCGCCGCCGCCTGCCCGACGCGACGGTGCTGCCGGGCGTCGTCTACGTCGCCGCGCTGCGCGCCGCGACCGGCGAGATCCGGCAGACGAGCGACTTCTTCCGCATCGTCTTCGGCGCGCCGCGCGGACCGGCGCCGGCGAGCGCCGCGCGCATCGTCGCCGCCTGCCGTCCGGCCGGGATCGACGCGACGCTCGCCGACGACATGCCGGTGCGCCTCTGGACCAAGTTCCTCTTCATCGCGTCGGTCGCCGCGGTCACGGCGACGCGCAACCTCCGCGTCGGCGCGCTGCGCGCGGATCCCCCGGCGATGGCCGAGCTCGAGAGCGCGATGCGCGAGGGCGAGGCGGTCGCGCGCGCCTCCGGCGTCGCGCTGCCCGCCGACGTCGTCGAGAAGGCGCTCGCCTTCTTCGCCTCGCTGCCGGGCGACATCACCTCGTCGCTGCACGAGGACCTCCTCGCCGGCCGGCCGCTCGAGCTCGAGTTCCTGAGCGGCGCCCTCGTCCGCCGCGCGCACGCGTGCGGCGTCGCGACCCCGGTCCATGCGAATACCTGGACGACGCTGCGCCGCTGACCGCGCAGGGAGACCCGCGATGGAGCCGCTTTTCGCAGTCGCCGCCCTCCGGACCGCCCTGCTGCTCGCACCTGCCACCGGCGGCGGCGCGCCGCCCGACTCCGACCGCGACGGCCTCTCCGACTTCGACGAGGTCCACAAGTACCTCACCGACCCGAAAAAGGCCGACAGCGACGGCGACGGGATCCCCGATGGCGACTGGAACGAGCGGCGCGAGTACGCCTACACGGTGCGCGCGGTGATCGACGTGATGGCGCCCTTCAACGTCGCGGCCATGAACGACGACTACCAGGACGTCCGCGTCCTCGAGCAGCGGCCCGACCTGCTCGAGTTCGAGGTGGTCATCTATCCGCTCAACACCGTCGCGGATGCGATCGAGCCCGACGCCGGCTGGCGCAAGCCGAAGCCCGAGCTCAAGCCCTTCCTCGCGCCGGGGACCTGCTGCAACTGGGACGCGGAGCTGAAGCGGCAGCTCGAGGCCGACCTCATGGCGGACGGCATCGACGTCGCGAAGCTCGACGACGTCGCGACGGTGCAGAAGGTCTCGAAGTGGGTGCTCGACCGCGCGACCTTCGACGACGGCTTCACGGCCTTCGCCGTCGACTTCGAGAAGGGCCGCCCGTTCATCCCGCCGCGGAGGAAGGACGACGTCGCGGCGGAGCTGAAGCGGAAGGGGCGGACGCTCGAGCAGCAGTGGGACCGCGAGCTGTTCGGCAAGGGGATGCTGCAGAACAAGATCCGCGGGAGCTGCACCTCGTCGGCGATCTACCTCTCGACCGCGCTCAAGGCGGTCGGCATCCCGACCCGCACGATCGTCTGCATCCCGGTGATCGACGCGAGCGACCCGCGGGAAGTCGCCTGGATCACGCCGCGCATCACCCACTTCGGCGTGCGCAAGATCGTGAAGGACGCCGCCCTCAAGTCGAAGACGAGCTGGACCTCGCACACCTTCAACGAGGTCTTCGTCGGCGGCCGCTGGCGCCGCCTCAACTACGCGCGCCTCGGCCAGAACGTCCTCGACGCCGAGTACCTCGGGCTCATGGTCCACGTCCACACCTTCACCGACCACGCCGACGCCGGGCTGTGCGGCTGGGGCAGCCGCATGAGCCATCCGCTCCACGCCGCGCTCTTCGGCGGCCCCAATCCCTACTCGTGCGCGAGCCTCTCCGACGAGTTCGGCGCCCATGCGAAGGTCGACAACGAGCCGGTCGACGACCTGCGCGAGCTCTCGATCGGCCGGGTCTACTGGTACGACGACCCGGCGCGCGACCAAGGCCTCGACACCGAGCTCGGCGGACCGCCCGACGCCGGCTACTTCGTCGCGCACATCGACACCCCCGACGCGAAGGCGGGCGGACAGGAGTGCCTCGCGTTCTTCGACGCGGTCGACAAGGAGTTCGTCCTGCGGGCCAAGGGCCGCGCCGACGTCCGCGCCCGCGCGCTCATGAAGTACTGGATCGACCCCGGCCGCCGGCTCAACGACTTCATCCTGCAGATCGAGCCGGAGGCGTTCTCCCGCATGGAGCGCGGCGTCGCCTACGAGCTCGCCTGGTCCGGCGCGGGCGCATCGCTGCGCTGGACGATCCGCGACGGCGTGACGCTCACCCGCCCGAAGAAGTGAACGCCGGCCGGTCGCGGCACGGGCTTTCGCGCGCGGGCGCACGCGACGATACTCTCGCCCCTTTCAAGCCCCGGGAGACTGAATCGATGGAACGCCTGACCGCGCGGCGACCCCTCGCCGCTCTCGCCGCGACGATCGTCGCGGCCGCCTCGCTCACGAACGCCTCGGCCCAGGACGCGCTCGTCACGACCGACTGGGTCGCGCAGCACGTCGCCGACCCGAAGGTCCGGATCGTCGAGGTCAGCGTCGACGCCGGCCTCTACGAGAAGGGCCACGTCCAGGGCGCGGTCGGCCTCAAGTGGCACTCCGAGCTGTGCGACCCGGTCGCGCGTGACATCGTGAGCGCGCCGCAGTTCGAGAAACTCTGTGCCAAGGCCGGCATCGCCAACGACACGACGGTCGTTCTCTACGGCGACAACAACAACTGGTTCGCCGCGTGGGCCGTCTGGACCTTCAAGCTCTACGGCCACAAGGACGTGAAGATCATGAACGGCGGCCGGACCAAGTGGGAGCTCGAGAAGCGGCCGTGGGACACGACCGTCCCGGCGCCCGCCGCCGCGATCTACAAGGTGGCGAAGAGCGACCTCGCGCTGCGCGCCCGGCTCGCCGACGTGCTCGCCGCGGTCGACGGCAAGCAGCCCGCCGTGCTCGTCGACGTCCGCTCGCCGGAGGAGTTCAGCGGCAAGGTGATCGCGCCGCCCGGGATCCAGGAGCTCGCGATCCGGGCCGGCCACGTGCCGGGCGCGAAGAACATCCCGTGGAAGAAGGCGGTCAACGACGACGGGACGTTCAAGCCGGTGGACGAGCTCCGGAAGCTCTACGCCGACGCCGGCGTCGACGGCAAGGCGCCGATCATCACCTACTGCCGCATCGGCGAGCGCTCGAGCCATTCCTGGTTCGTGCTGAAGTTCCTGCTCGGCTACGACGTGCGCAACTACGACGGCTCGTGGACCGAGTACGGCAACGCGGTCGGCGTCCCGATCGTGAACGAGGCGGGCACCGTCTGGACGGGCAAGTAGTCCGCAGGACCACGGCGGCGGCCGCCCTCGCGCTCGCGGCGGGACTCGTCGTGTTCGCGTGGCGCGTGCACGACGTGCGCGGGCGCGACGCTTCGTTCGCGCTGCTCGCCGGGGCCGCGTTCGGCGTCGTGCTGCAGCGGTCGCGCTTCTGCTTCGCGTCGGCGTTCCGCGATCTCTTTCTTTCCCGCGAGCCGCGCGTCGCGCTCGGGCTGCTCGCCGCGCTCGCCGTCGGGAGCGTCGGCTACGTCGTGGTCTTCGGCGCGCAGCTGCCGGATCCAAGCGGCGGCTACGTTCCGCCGACCGCATTCATCTCGCGCGTCTCGTGGCACACGCTGCTCGGCGGCGCGTCGTTCGGCATCGGGATGGTGCTCGCCGGCGGCTGCATCAGCGGCCAGATGTACCGGCTCGGCGAAGGCTCCGCTTCGGCGATCGTCGCCCTCTTCGGCGTGGTCGGCGGCCAGATGCTCGGCCTGCTCGCCTGGAACCGGCTCTGGGTCGCAGCCGTCGCCGAGGCGCCGACCGTCTGGTTGCCGCGCGGGCTCGGCTACGGCGGAGCGCTGCTGCTCCAGCTCGCGCTCTTCGCGGGGCTCGCACTCCTGGTGCTCGCGCGATCCCGCCGCCTCGCGCCCGATCCGGCGGCGCGCGCGGCGACGTCCGCCGATCGATCGCTGCTGCAGCGCGTGTTCACGACACCTTGGACGGCCGTGACCGGCGGCGTCGCGATCGGAGGGCTCGCGATCCTCGCCCTCTTCCGCGGCGCGCCGCTCGGCGTGACCGCCGAGCTGGCGCGGTCGGCGCGGAAAGTCGGGACGGCGGCCGGAGTCCTGCCCGCCCGACTCGAGGGCCTCGACGCGGTCGGCGGCTGCCGGCCGCTCGACGGCGTCGAAGGGATCTCCGAGCGCGGCCTCTTCATCCTCGCGCTCGTCGCGGGCGCGGCGGTCGCGGCGCTCGCCGCCGGCGAATTCCGGCCGCGCCTCGCACGGCCGCGCGCGCTCGCGCTTGCGCTGCTCGGCGGCGTCCTGCTCGGCTTCGGGGCGTTCGTCGCGTCGGGCTGCACGGTCGGGGCGCTCCTCTCCGGAGTGATGGCCTTTTCGCTGCACGGCTGGGTGTTCGGCGCGGGGCTCCTCGCCGGCGCCTGGGCCGCGGTCGCGCTGCTGCGGCGGATCGCGCCGCGCCCGGCGCCGCTCCTCGACCTGCGCGGGGAGTCGTGCGGCATGCCGGAGCTGCGGCTCGCGGCGCGGCTCGACGCGCACGACCGGGCCGTTCCGATCGCCGTCCTCGTCGAGGACGCGCGCGCGCTCGAATCGCTGCTCCCGATCGCCCGGCAGCGCGGCTTCACGGGCCGGATCGAGCGCGCGGACGACGGGAGCTGCCGCGCCGTCTTCGAGGCCGACGACCGCGCCTCCTGACCGGCTACACTCGCGCCCCCCCCCACTGGCATCCCGCCAGGAATCCCGGCCATGCCCGCCGCGTCGCTGTTCGTCCTCGCCTGCGCCGTCGCGCAGGACGACCGCCTCGACTGGGTCCTCGACCACTCCGTCGCGCTGCGCACGCTCGACGTCGCCGACGACGACCTCTCCGACCTCAAGCCGCTCGCCGCCGCGATCGGCGACGCGCGCGTGGTCCAGGTCGGCGAGCAAAGCCACGGCGACGGCGCCTGCTTCCGCGCCAAGGCGCGGCTGATCCGGTTCCTGCACGAGCGGCTCGGCTTCGACGTCCTCGCCTTCGAGTCGGGCCTCTTCGACTGCTCGATCGCGGAGCAGCGCCTGCGCGCCGCGACGGGCGACGCGGCGCATGCCGCATTCGAGCAGGGCGTCTTCGCCATCTGGACGCGCAGCGAAGCGTGCCGGCCGGTCTTCGACTACCTGCGCGACACGCACGCGCCGGGAGCGGCGCGTCCGCTCGAGCTCGCCGGCGTCGACTGCCAGTTCACCGGCAGCGCGTCGGCGGGCTGGGTCGACTGGATTGCGAGCGAGGCGAAGGAGCTCGGCGTCGCGCTCTCGGACGACGAGCGCGCCCACCTCGCGAAGCTCTACGCGCAGATCCGGCAGCTCTCGGCGCCGCCCGCCGCCGGCGCCGCGAGCACGCCGCCGACCGAGAAGGCCGCCGCAGCGGCTCCATTCGTGAGCGGCATCGAGGAACGCTTCGCGCCCGTCGACGAAAAGGCGACCGACGCCGCGGCCGCGCGCCGCCGCCGCTTCGCTGCGCGCACGCTGCGCAACCTCCGCGTCGAGCTCGCCGTCGCCGAAGGCTTCGCCGCCGGTCCGGGGCAGGACGCGAAGCAGCAGGAAGCGAGCAACCTCCGCGACGTGGCCATGGGCGAGAACCTGGTCTGGCTCGCGAACGACTGGTTCGCCGGGCGCAAGATCGTCGTCTGGGCGGCGAGCCGCCACATCGCCCACGGCCTGCCGAAGGTGCGCTTCGTCGGCAGCAGCGTGCACCTCTACGAGAAGTACGTCACGATGGGCGACGTCGTCCATCGCGAGCTCGGCGCCGCCGCCTACACGATCCTCTTCACGGCCGCACGCGGGACGTTCGGATCGGTCTTCGAGAAGGTGAAGAGCCCGCTCGAGCCGCCCGCCCCCGGTTCGCTCGAAGACCTCTTCGACCGCGCCGGCCCGCCGCTCGCGTTCCTCGACTTGCGCGCCGCGCGGGCCGACGACTCGCCCTTCCAGAAGCCGTTCGAGGCGCGCCCGTTCGGCTACGCGCGCTGCACCGGTCCCTGGTGCGAGTTCGCCGACGCCTTCGTCTACACCGCGGAGATGACGCCGAGCACGCCGCGCGAGAAGACGCGCTGAAGTCACTTCACGCCCGCGGCCGCGATCTCGAAGATCCCGCCGCCCTGCGTGAGGGCGTAGAGCTCGCCATCGCGGTCCTCGGCGAAGCTCGTCACGTTCTTGGGCTGCGCGAGCAGCGTCCCGTGCGCGGTCACCTTCCCGTTCGCGTGGCGCAGCCCGAAGATCGTCCCGAGCGTGTAGTCGGCGTAGACGTAGACGCCGCGCAGCGCGGGGTGCTTTCTGCCGCGGTAGACGTACCCGCCGGTGATGCTGGTGCCGCTGCCGTGGTCGGGGAAGGAGCTCTGCTTCGCCAGGCCGTCGTTGTGCGCGTACTCGATCACCGGGTCGATCAGCTTCGCGCCCGACGCCTCGCCGACGAAACCGTGGAAGCCCTCGCGCACCCTCCAGCCGTAGTTGCCGCCGCGGACGATCAGGTCGACCTCCTCCCAGCGGTCCTGCCCGACGTCGGCGGCCCACAGCTCCTTCGTCTCGCGATCCCAGCTCATGCGCCAGACGTTGCGCAGGCCCAAGGCCCAGATCTCCCCGCGCACCTTCCCGCCCTCCTTCGCGAAGGGGTTGTCGGGCGGGATCGCATAAGGGAGCTCGCCGTCGCGGTGGTCGACGTCGATGCGGTGGATCTTGCCGAGCAGCGTGGTCCGGCTCTGGCCGTTCCCGTGCGGATCGCCGGCGCTGCCGCCGTCGCCGCACGTGAACCAGAGGAAGCCGTCGGGGCCGAAGCCGAGGAAACCGCCGTCGTGGTTCCAGTAGGGGCGCGTGAACTCGAGGAGCTTGCGCTCCGACGCGGGGTCGGCGCGGTCGGGGTCGTCGGGAAAGGTCAGGAGCTCGCTGATCACCGTCCTCTTCGGCTTCTGCTGCGAATAGAACACGAAGCAGCGGTCGTTCTCGCCGATCTTCGGGTGGCACGCGAAGCCGAGCAGCCCCTCCTCGTTCTCGACGTAGGGCCGCCGCGCCTGCAGATCGAGGAAGAGCTTCGCGTCGCTCCCGTCGCCCCCCTTTCTCGTCACCAGGATGCGACCGCGCTGCTCGACCACGAAGAGCCGCCCCGACCCGTCGGGCGCCTCCTCCATCCAGAGCGGCCGGTCGACGTCGAGCTTCGCGAGGACGCGCCGCAGCTCGATCTTCGGCAGCGCCTGCGCGGTGGCGGGCGGCACGGCCGGCGCGACGGCGAACCCCACCAAGAGCGACCGGATGAGGAAGGCGCGGTGGACCATTTCGCGATGAGAGCGGGGGTCTTCACGCAAGTAAAGCCGACGGCGCGCCGCTACATTCCCGCGCTCCGTCCCACGTCACTTCCCACGTCACTTCACGAGGGATGAGGATGGCCGCTCGCGTCCGGGCGCTCGTGCTGGTCGGCGTCGTCGCGATCGTCCCGGCGCTGCTCGCGCCGCGCGCCGCGGCGCAGGGCGACGGCGAGAAGCCCGCGCTGCTCGATCCCGACACCCGCAAGTACGAGCTCGACGTCCTCAAGCCCGTCTTCGACAAGTACTACGAGGCGGGCTCGGGGTACTACGAGGGCAGCTGGCGCGGCGAGGCGCTCTGGTGCTTCGAGCGGGCGATCGAGCTGATCCCCGAAGCGGGCGGCCTGCGCCGCTTCACCGGCCTGCTGCGCGACTTCGACAATCCGATCTGGAAGCGGCGCAAGTGGAAGTCGCCGAAGGCGTTCGTCGAGGCCGGCTTCAAGAAGAAGAAGGAGCAGTACGACCAGGCCTACGCGACGGCGCTGCTCAAGCTTGGAGCCAAGTACGCCAAGAAGCCGGGCGATCCGATCCTCGCGAAGGCCGCGCACGAACGCTTCCTGCGCGCGCTCGAGCTCGTGGGCGGCCCCTACGACCTCGACGCCGAGGGGCGCCTGGTCGCCGGCAAGGCCGGCACGATCCCGGCCGACGTCTCGAAGCGGATGGTCGTCGACGACCTCGTCCTGATCAACGGCAAGCGCTGGCTGCGCGACAGCATGCTGCGCAGCCTGAAGAGCCTCGATTCCGTGCACGAAGCGCGGGACGACCGGATCCTGGTGCGCACGGTCACCTCGGAAAAGCAGGCGGCCGACCTGCTCGCGCTGCTGAAGCTCGCCTATCCGCAATACGAGAAGCAGCTGGGCGAGCGCGCGACGCCGCGGCCGCTCGGCCTCTTCGTCTTCCCCGACACTTCCTCCTACCAGGAGTGGTGCAAGTCGTCCGACCACGCCGATCGCACGCTCTCCGCCGGCTTCGCGACGTCGAAGGAAGGGTTCGCGGTCACCTTCGCGCAGGCGCGCCTCGAACCGATCGCGCTCCACGAAGTCGCGCACCTCTGGCACTTCGACGTCTACGCCAGCGAGATGCCCTCGTGGTACGCCGAGGGGACGGCGGAGTTCTTCGGGAACAGCGCGGCGATGCGCTACGCCGAAGGGACGCTCGAGACGGGACTCAAGCCCACGCGCGCGACGCTCGCTGCGTCGCTGTCGGACGGCCGCCTGCGCGTCCCGCTCGGCGAGCTCCTCTCCGGAGACGCGAACGTGCGCATCAACGCGAAGGACGGCAGCGCCGAGCACTTCTACCGCGAGGCGTGGGCGCTCTACTGGTTCCTCTCGACCACGAAGGACGTGCGCTTCGCCGGACGCTTCGCCGACTGGGAGAACTTCGGGCTCGGGTCGCGCTGGTCGCGCGACGCGCAGAAGCAGAGCGGCGCGCAGCTCTTCGACCAGCTCTTCGCCCCGGTGCGAGCCGAGCTCGAGGCGGCGTTCACGGCGTGGGCGGCCGATCCGCAGTGATGGGGTCGCGGGGTCGGCGCGCGAGGGACGCGAAGGAGTCGTGAAGAACGGGTTGCCGCGCGCGGCATCGTGCTATTCCCCACGCGCCTGGTGACCGTCCCGAGAAGGAGAAGAGGAATGTCACTCCTGCTGGCTGCCTTGGCGTCGTGCGCGGCCTTCGACGAGCCCGAGGTCTACATCTCGCTCCCGGACGTCCGCGAGGTCCGCAAATGGAATCCGGCGACGGGCCAGATCGAGCCCTTCGCGACCGGCGTGTTCGCGCCCTTCTACGGGCAGGTCGACCCGGCGGGGAACGTCTTCCTGCAGGACTCGTTCGTCGGACTGATCTGGAAGATCGCGCCCGACGGCACCAAGCAGGTGCTCACGTTGGGCAACCTGCTCCATACGCCGCTCTCGGTCACGATCCATCCGACCACCGGCGACCTCTACGTGACCGAGGCCCACTATCAGTGGGTCGTGAAGGTCGATCCGAACACCGGCACGCAGTCTCTCTTCTCCGACAACTCGCACGGCCTCTACAGCATCCCGGGCGGCCTCGCCTTCGACCACGACGGCAACCTCTGGATGACCGACCACGGCAACTACTGGATCTTCGAGATTGACGCGAACGGCGTCCCGACGCCGTTCTTCGACGGCGCGGCGAACGGCGTCGCCATCCCGGCCGGCATCGAGCTCGACCGCGCCGGCAACCTCTTCGCCGCCTCGTACGGCAGCAACTTCGTCGTGCGCATCCGCGTCGACACCGGCGAATGGGAGGTCTTCGCCGACGACCCGATCCTGGACGAGCCGAACGACGTGACGATGTCGCCCGACGGCTCGGGGCTGATCGTCTCGTGCGCCGAGACGAGCGCGCTGGTGAAGATCGACTCGCTCGGCAACGTCACGACGATCTGCCAGGACGCGACGCTCGGATACTTCCTCGGCGCGGCGGTGCCGGGCGCCTACCCGGGCTGCAGCGGACACAGCGACGTGTTCGGCACCGGGACGGCGGGCGCGGGCGGCTTCGTGCCGCGCATCCGCGGCATCTTCAATCCATCGCCGGGCGCCGACCTCACCTACGACATCGACCGCCTGAACGGCGGCGCGAGCTGCTTCTTCCTCTGGAGCATCGGCACCGGCAGCCTGCCGATCTGGGGCGGCCACCTCTACATCGACTTCGCCACGGCGTGGGGTCTCGTCCCCTTCGTCGCGGGCGGCGCGGGCGCCGGCAACGGCGGCACGCGGCTGCGCTTCACCCATCCCGACGATCCGGCGCTGGTCGGCCTCGACATCGGCGTGCAGGTCGTCGCATTCGACACGGGCAATCCGTTCAACAAGGCGCGGAGCAACGGGCTCGAGCTGGTGTTCGGCTCGTACTGACGACGCGACCGCGATCGCTCCGAAGCGGCCGGCGGCGGGAAAGATCGTTCTCGCCGCCGGCCGCGCTGCTTCGCGCGCCGGCCTACAATCGCCGGGATGGCGATGCCAGGAATGGACCGGAAGCGGCGCCCGCTCGCGGCGCTCGCGCTCGCCGTGCTCGCGTTCTCCGTCCGGTCGCAGGAGGCGACGCCCGCGAAGCCGGCGGCGCCGGCGCGGCCGAATCTCCTCTTCGTCTTCTCCGACCAGCAGCACGGGCGCGCGGCCGGCTTCCTCGATCCATTCTTCGTCACGCCGAACCTCGACCGGCTCGCCGCCGACGCCTTCGTCTTCGAGAACGCCTTCTGCGCGACGCCGCAGTGCTCGCCGAGCCGCGCAGCGATCCTGACCGGCCTCGTGCCGAGCCGGACGGGCGTCGTCTCGAACGTCGGCTCGGCCGGCACGCGGCCGCTCGCGCTCGCGACCATCGCGCCGTCGCTGCAGGCGGCCGGCTACCGGACCGCCTACTTCGGGAAGTGGCACCTCGGCGACCAGAGGCGCGCGCTCGCCGGCTGGGACGTCGACGCGGGCGTCTCCCATCCGGCGCCCGAGGACGACGACGACGCGGTGAAGCGCGCCGTCGCGTTCCTCGCCGGCGTGAAGAGCGGCGACCCGCCCTTCGCGCTCTTCGTCTCGCTGCGCGACCCGCACGACGTCTACGACTTCGATCCCGCCGCAGCGCGCGGCGCCGATCTCGCGAGCGTCCCGCTGCCCGAATCGTGGGAGAAGACGAACCTCGCCGACCGCCCCGCCCCGCAGCGCGAGTTCATGGCCGCCGACCGCCGCGGGAAGATCATGAAGGGCGTGGCGACCGATGGCTGGAAGGCGTACCGCCGCTTCTATCGCGACAAGGTGCGCCTCTTCGACGGGAGGCTCGGTGGCGTCCTCGCCGCGCTGCGCGAGCGCGGCCTCCTCGAGAGCACGATCGTCGTCGTGACCTCCGACCACGGCGACATGGACGCGGCGCACCGGCTCGTTTTCAAGGGCCCCTTCATGTACGACGAGGTGGTCCGCGTGCCGCTCGTCGTGCGCGTGCCGAAGGCGTTCGGCGGGAAGACCGGCCGCTCGAGCTCGCTCGTCGTCCTCTGCGACCTCGCGCCGACGCTGCTCGATTTCGCCGGCGCCGAGCCGCCGCGCGACGGGACGGACGGCGCGGCCGCGCCGCGGAAGTTCGACGGCGTCTCGCTCCGGCCGTGGCTCACCGGAGCCGCCGCGCTTCCGGAGCGCGACGCCATTGTCGTCCAGTACTACGGCAAGCAGCAGTGGGTCGTCCCGATCCGGAGCATCCGCACGCGCGACTGGAAGTACGTGATCTACGCCGGAGGCGCCGCGGACGGTGCCGAGCTCTACGACATAGCGCACGACCCGGGCGAGATCGTGAACCTCGCGAACGACGCGAGGTTCGCGGCGACCAAGGCCGATCTGCGTGCGCGGCTCGAGCAGTGGATGACCGACCACCACGATCCGTGGAAGAGCCTCGCGCCGGCCGGGACCGCCGCCGACGCGGGTGACACGGAACACTAGGGAGACCGGAGATGGGAGCCCCTGCTTCGGGCAGTTCGATGAAGGGTCCGATCTTCTTCGCCGCTCTCGTCTCGCTCGGATTGACGCTGCTGCGCCTCTACGGCGAGCTGCACGGCTGGTCGCCGCTCCTCTTCAGCCGCGACGCCGGCGGCAGGTTCGCGCTGGTCGGCATCGCGTGGCTCGTGCCGCTGCTGGGGATCTGGTTCGCGCTGCGGCTGCAGGAGCAGGGTCGCACGCCGGCGAGGAGCGGGCGCGCGCTGCTGCTCTCGTTCGTCGGACTGGTGCTGCTCGCCGCCCCGGGCCCCATCGTCGGCGATCCGGACAGCTCGATCCCGCCGTCCGGCAAGATCGCGCTCCTGAACGGCTCCGTCCTCGTCGGCGCCGCCCTCGCCTTCGTCGGCTGGAAGGAGCTCGGCCGCTCACTCGTCGCCTTCGGCTACCTCTCCCGTCTCCCCGTCGTCGTCGTGATGTACGTCGCGATGCAGAAGAACTGGGGAACCCACTTCGAGAAGGGCATGCCCGGCCTGCCTGAGATGGAGTTCTTCCCGAAGTGGCTCGTCATCGCGGTCCTGCCGCAGTTCGTCACGTGGATCTGCTACACGGTCATCGTCGGCTCGCTCTTCGGGGCGTTGACGGCGGTGCTCCACCGGAAGAAGGAGCCGGCGGCGGCGACGGCGTGATCGCGAGCGCCGGTCAAGCGCCGGAACCGGCGAGTCGAGCGCGCTTGCGCGCGAGGCTCTCGGCGGTGAGTTCGAGGCCGATCTCGTCGAGCGGGCAGTTCGATGCGCCGCACGCCGCGGCGCCGCGGCGCACGAGCTCGGCGCGCGCGGCCGGATCGACGTAGGCGCGCGCCAGGACTGCGTTCAGGTCCGACTCGGCGCTCAGGATCCGACGCTCCCCGCGACGATCCGGAACGACCGTGGGCATTCGATCCGGCGCCGTCTCGAGCGCCTTCGTCCGCACGAGCGAGCGTCGCGCGCGACCGCGTTCGAGCGCCGCGCGGGCGAGGTCGAGCTGGCCGAGCAGCGACCCGAGCGATGGATAGTCGCCGTCGCGCTCGAGCAGGACGGTCAGCGCCTGCGGGCAGCGCTCCCCCACCGATTCGAGCAGCGCGTAGACCGGATCGGGCACGTCGTGCCGGTGGTCGTCGAGGACGCGCGTCACGCCGCCGCGCGCGACGGCGCGGCCGCCGGCGAGGTGGACCTGGACCACGCTCTCCATCGGGACGACGTCGAGCCAGGCGAGTGCGTCGAAGCGGAGGTTGGTCGCGTTCGCGTGCAGATTGTGGAGGTCGAGGACGAGCCCTGCCCCCGTCGCGGCGAGCGCCTGCGCCACGAAGATCGCCTCATCGCGGTCGCTGCCGGGAGGATCGACCAGCGTCGCGACGTTTTCGAGCAGCGGCGGGGACCCGACGACCCGCGCCGCCCGCTCGAAGTTGCGCGCGAGACCGGCGACGATCGAGTCGCGGCGCGGCGGCGCGACGAGATGGCCGAGCTCGACGCCCCCGCCGCGCACGAAGGCGAGGTGCTCCGACCAGCCCTCCGCGTCGACGCGCGCGAGCAGCCGGGCGAAGCGGGCGAGCCGCGCCTCCTCGACCGGCTCGACCGACGCGAGGCCGAGCCCGACGCCGTGCAGCATCAGCGCGAACTGGGTCGAGAGGAGCTGCAGCGCCCGCAGCCGCTCCTTCGGGGCGTCGAACCAGTCGTCGGCGACCACTTCGAGCAGGTCGATGCGCGAGCGCGCGAGCAGCAGCTCGCCCGCCAGCTCCGGTCGCCAGCCGAGGCCGAACCGGTCGCGCGCGATCGTCGGCGCCACGTTCACGACGAGCATCCGCCGCAGCCGCCGCCGCAGCCGCCCGAGCAGCCGCTCGAGAAGGAGCCGGCGGAACACGACGAGCCGCTGGAGCACCTGAAGAACCAGCCCGACTCGCCCTCCCGGTTCAAGCGGTCGACCTCGCGCCGCCGCCGCTTCGCCTCCTCCGCGAGCTCGGCGCCGAACAGCGCGTCCCGCGGCGGGAACAGCGAGAGCGGCACGAACTCCAGTCCGAAGACGGCCGCGAGCAGCGAGAGCTCCGCGGTCGCGCCGCCGGGGGCGAGGCCCTTCGCCCGCGCCGGCAGCTCGGTGAGCATTGTCCGCAGCCCGCGCAGCCACTGCCGCGAGCGGTCGACTCCGGCGTGCCGTCCGATGCTCACGCTCAAAAGCGTCGCGATCAGCGCGAGGCCGAACAGGAAGCCGACGTTCGTGCGGCCGCGCGAGAGCGCCACGACCAGCTTCACGGCCGCGACCACGACCAGCAGGGCCGAGGCGACCCAGCACGCGAGCTCCCGGCGCGCGCGGCTCTCCCTCGACGTCCATGTGCCGGTGTCGACCAGCCTCCTCGCGTACTCCTCACACGCCGCCTTCGCTTCCGTCGCGAGCACGAGCGAGCCGGTCTTGCGCGGCGTCGAGAAGTGGCGCAGCAGCGCCCGTTCGACCGCGACGCGCGAGGCGCGCTCGTCGATGCCGGGTGCCGCCGCGATCCGGTCGCCGTCGACCCTCAGGAGGCCGCGGTCGACGAGCGCGACCGTCGCGACGCGCAGCGTCTCGCGCTCACCGCCGCGCAGGCAGGCGATCAGGTAGGGGTCGGAGAGGTCGGGGGCGCGCGCCTCGCCACGCGGTACCCGGCCGACCAGGTACTGCAGCACGAGCACCGTCGCCGCGAAGAGCGCGTAGAACTTCAGGAAGTCAGGGCCGGCCCAGTCGAAGACGTTCGCGGCGGCGAGGTCGATCATGGCGCGCCTCCCCGGTCCAGCCGTTCGACGCGCACGCCGATCGCGAGGGCGACGTCGACCAGGAGCAGCACCGTCTCGGCGCCGGCGCCCGGCGTCACGCTCGCCGACTCGCGCGCGCGGGAGATCTCGGGCAGCAGCCGCTCCGCCCGCTTGGCGTCGATCTCGCCGGCGATCCGGCCGAACGCCTCCTTCGACGTCGCCGCCGCCGTCCCCTCGAGCTCGAGCAGCGTCAGCGCCGCGGCGCGCAGCGGTCCCGCAGCTCGCGCGATCACGGGAGCGAGTCGCTCGTCGCGCGTCGCCGCGTCGACGAGCGACGCGCGAAGCCGCAGCGCGACGTTGAGGGCGACCTGTCGCAGCCGATCGATGCGCGCCGCGCGCGGGACCGCGATCCCGGCGAGCGGGTCGTCGCCGTGCAGCACGCGCCGCCGCCGCAGCAGGTCGGCGAACTTCACCGCGAACGAGCGCGCCGCGACTTGGAGCTCGGTCTCGAGCACGAACATCGGCGCGAGCCGGATCGCCGCGCGCGCGAGCGCGACCGCGGCACCGGCGCGCTCCGCCCTCGCGAGCTCGAACCGCCGCAGCACGACGAGGACGTTCACGTCGGAGGTCGGCCGCAGCGACCCGTCGACCGCGCTCCCGAACAGGACGACCGAGCGCAGGTCGTCCCCGAAGGCCGCCGTCGCCTCCGCGACGAATTGCCGAAGCGAACCCTCGATCCGCTCGGCGATCCCCGGTCCGGGCTCGGGCCGTGCCATGACCTCCCCCCTGGTGACCTCGGGCCGCGCCTCCTACCGGCGACCCCCGCGCCCCGGCTCACGGCCTTCGCCGTTTCTTCGCAGAGAGTGTCGATCTCCCCCGATCGGCTCCGTCTGGTGGGCGACGCGCCGGCAGCGGGCCGCGCGAGTAACTTCGAACCCCCTTGAACCGGAGCAATGACCGTGACGCACTATCTGCTGAACATCGTCCAGCCCGACGGTCCGCCGCCCCCGGCAGCGGATCTCGAGAAGATCATGCGGGACGTCGGGGCGCTCATGAAGGAGCTGAAGGACGCCGGCGCCTGGGTCATGAACGGCGGCCTCCACCCCGCGAGCTCGTCGACGGTGGTGCGCGTGCGGGACGGCGAGACGCTCGTCACCGACGGTCCCTACGCCGAAGGAAAGGAGCACGTCGGCGGCTTCGTCGTCGTGAAGGCGGCCGACCTCGACGCCGCGCTCGAATGGGCGCGCAAGTTCGCGCGCGTCATCACGCTCCCGATCGAGGTGCGGCCGTTCCAGCACGTGGCGTGCTGACGGGACGATGGGCGACGCCTCCGCGGCCGCGATCGAGCGGGTCTTCCGCGCGGAGTACGGTCGCGCGGTCGCAGTCCTGGTCCGCTTCCTCGGCGACATCGACGCCGCCGAGGAGGCGGTGCAGGACGCCTTCACCGCGGCGCTCGAGCACTGGCCGGCGGAGGGAATCCCGCCGAGCCCCTCGGGCTGGATCCTCACGACCGCGCGCCGCCGCGCCATCGACCGCAAGCGCAGCGACGCCTCGCGCGAGGCGCGCGACGCGCTGGCGGCCCTGATCTCGGTGCCCGCGGAGCCGCAGCTCGCGCCTCTCGACGAAGGCGCGGTGCGTGACGACACGCTGCGGCTGATCTTCACCTGCTGCCACCCGGCGCTCGCAGCGCCGGCGCAGGTCGCGCTCACGCTGCGCCTCCTCGGAGGGCTCACGACCGCCGAGATCGCGCGCTCCTTCCTCGTGCCCGAGGCGACGATGGCGCAGCGGCTCGTGCGCGCGAAGGCGAAGATCCGGGACGCCGCGATCCCCTACCGCGTCCCGGGCGACGCCGACCTGCCGGCGCGCCGGCGCGCCGTGCTCGCGGTCGTCTACCTCGTCTTCAACGAAGGCTACGCCGCGAGCTCGGGCGAGAAGCTGGTGCGCGACGACCTCTGCGCCGAGGCGATCCGGCTCGGCCGCCTCCTCCTCGAGCTCACGCCCGACGAGCCGGAGGTGGCGGGGCTGCTCGCGCTGATGCTGCTGATCGACGCGCGGCGCGCGACGCGCGTCGGCGCGCACGGCGAGCTCGTGTTGCTCGCGGACCAGGACCGCTCGCACTGGGACCGCGGACGGATCGCCGAGGGACAGGCGCTGGTCCGCCGTGGCCTCGAGCGAAACCGCCCCGGCCCCTACCAGCTCCAGGCCGCGATCCAGGCGGTCCACTCCGACGCCCCCACCGCGGCCGCCACCGACTGGCGGCAGATCGTGCGGCTCTACGACCAGCTCCAGGAGATCGCGCCGACGCCGATCGTCGCGCTGAATCGCGCCGTCGCGATCGCCGAGGTCGACGGACCCGGGCCCGCGCTCGCCCTCGTCGATCGGATCGCGCTGCACGACTTCCACCTCTTCCACTCGATCCGCGCCGACCTGCTGCGGCGGCTCGGCCGTGACGGCGAGGCGCTCCTCGCCTACGACGCCGCGCTCGGCCTCACTTCGAACGCCGCCGAGCGCGCCTTCCTCGAGCGGCGGCGCGCGGCGCTGCGCGCGGGGCGCTGACGGATCAGGGCGCGGTCACTTCATCCCCGCCCACGCCGGCATCTTCGCGAGGTGGGCCTTCGCGGCCTTCTCCGCTTCGGGCCGCGCCATCTTCTGCATCGCCATGAAGTAGCCGGTCGTCGTCCCCTCGAGCACGACCTCGAAGGACTTGAGCTTGCCGGCCGCGTCGGTGCAGTAGCCGCAGTACATCGTGCCCGGCTTCGCGTCCTTGAGCGGCATGCCGCACGACTGGCAGCTCTCCATCGTGATCGCGGTGTAGAACATGAAGCGGAAGCCGTCGGGATCGAGCAGCGTCATCTCGCGGATCCCGTAGAACTGCGACTTCGGCGGCGACTCGACCGCGACCCCGTTCTTCACGACCTTCGCGTGGAACTGGTCGACGTCGGGCACCGCGACGTAGACGCCGATGCCGACGCCGCTCTTGTTCTTGGCGAGGTCGTCGGCCATCTGCTTGAAGTTCTTCTCGGCGACCGCGTCGCCCGCGCAGAACTGCGACGCCGCGTCGGCCGGCATCGACTGCCCGACCATCACCGACTGGTTGCCCAGCATGAGGTTGCCCCAGAAGGGCGCCTTCTCGTCCGGCCAGCACGCCTCGAGCTCGAAGCCGAGCTTGTCCTTGAAGAACGTGATCGTCTTCTTGATGTCGCGGCAGGTGAGGATGACCGAGAGCGGATCGTGCGTGCGGTTCGACACGGCGTATTCCTCCAAGGTTCGGCACCGGGGCGGGGTGCGTCCGAGCGGGCCGGGGATCGTAGCGGCCGCCCCGGCGGCGCGGGGGAGCCCGGTTTTTTCCGCAAGCCGTGTCGAGAAGCGCGGATCGGCTCCGACTCCGGGGCAGAGCGCACGAGTGCGTGCGCGCCGCTCGACGCAGGCCCCGATCCAGGAGGATTCCGTGAAGACGCTGAACGCTCCTCTCTCCACCGCTCTGCTCGTGCTCGCGGCGACCGTCGGCTCCGGCCCCGTGCAGGACGGCGCCGGCCGCCCCGCCGCGCCGGCGGCGGTGATTCCCGACGCGTTCCACGTCGGCCCGCAGCACGCGCTGCTGCAGAAGCTGGTCGGCACGTGGGACGCCGTGCTCATCGCGCCCGACGGCCAGGGCGGCGAGACGCGCTCGCAGGGCACGCTCACCACGTCGAAGCACACCGACTTCCACACGGTCGACGCCTTCACGGGCGACTTCATGGGCATGAAGCTGATCGGCCACGGCATGAGCGGCTTCTGTACCGTGCGCCGGAAGTTCTTCTCGTACTGGACCGACTCGATGACGTCGTCGCCGCTGATCGCGTACGGCGACTGGAACGAGAAGACGCGCCAGCTCGAGATGCAGGGCGAGTGCTATGGGCCGAGCGGGACGCTCGAGCCGGTCCGCATCGTCCTGCAGCTCACCGACAACGACCACCGCACGTGGACGCTCTACGGCCGCGGACCCGACGGAAAGGAGTTCCAGCTGCTCCGGATCGAGTACACCCGGCGGCGTTGACCGACCTGTTCCGGAACCCGACGACGACCATCCACCTGTCCCGAAACCCGACGACGAGGAGATCGACCGTGAAGTACATGCTGCTGATGCACCACGGCAACGAGGGCGGCGGCGACTGCCCGCCGATCACGACGTGGGCGCCGGAAGAAGTGCAGGCCCACATCGCGTTCATGATCGACCTGAACAAGCAGCTCGCCGCCGCCGGCGAGCTGGTCGCCGCCGAAGGTCTCGCCTGGCCCAACGAGGCGAAGGTCGTGGTGTCGAAGGGCGGCGCGCCGAAGATCACCGACGGCCCGTTCCCGGAGTCGAAGGAGTTCCTGGCCGGCTTCTGGATCGTCGACGTCCCCTCCGAGAAGCGCGCCATCGAGATCGCAGCGCGCGCGTCGGCGGCGCCCGGTCCGAAGGGGAAGCCGTTCGGCATCGCCATCGAGCTGCGCCAGGTGATGTCGGCGCCGCATCCCGAGTGAGCGCGCGGCGACTCGATCCCGCGACCGAGCAGCTGCTGCGCGAGGCGGCGCCGCGGGTGCTCGGCGCGGTGGCGCGGCGGTGCGGCGACTTCGCGGCCGCCGAGGACGCGGTGCAGGAGGCGCTGCTCGCCGCCTTCGAGCAGTGGCCCGACCAGGGCGCGCCGGCCAATCCGTCGGGCTGGCTCTACCGGATCGCCGCGCGCCGCGTGCACGACCAGCGCGCGAGCGAGGCGGCGCGGCGCGAGCGGGAGCGCGCCACCGCACGATCCGAGCACACGCCCGCTCCCGCTCCTGAACCGACCGGATCGGCCGACGCCGACGCCATGCACCCCGACGACACGCTGATCCTCTTCTTCCTCTGCTGCCATCCCGCGTTGAGCGAGACCTCCGCGATCGCGCTCACGCTGCGCGCGGTCGGCGGCCTCACGACGGCCGAGATCGCGCGCGCCTTCCTCGTGCCCGAGGCGACGATGGCGCAGCGGATCTCCCGCGCGAAGCAGACGCTCGCGCAGGCGGGGACGACCTTCGAGCTGCCGACCGAGAGCGAGCGCGCGCAGCGGCTCCCCGCGGTGCTGCACGTGCTCTACCTCGTCTTCAACGAGGGCTACGCCGGCAGCGCCGGCGCGGAGCTCGTGCGCGTCGAGCTCTCGAGCGAGGCGATCCGCCTCACGAAGCTGCTCCACGCGATGCAGCCGGACGAGCGCGAGACGGCGGGACTGCTCGCGCTCCTGCTGCTCACGGATGCGCGCCGCGCGGCGCGCACCGGGCCGGAAGGACAGCTGATCCCGCTCGACGAACAGGACCGCTCGAAATGGGATCGCGCGGCGATCGCGGCGGGCACCGAGCTGATCGATCGGACGATCGCGCGCGGGTCGGTCGGCCCCTACCAGGTCCAGGCGGCGATCGCCGCGCTGCACGATGCGGCGCCGAGCACCGCCGCCACCGACTGGCGGCAGATCCTCGCGCTCTACGACCTCCTGAAGCGGATGGGCGAAAACCCGGTGGTGCTGCTGAACCACGCCGTCGCCTACGCGATGGTCCACGGCCCGCGCGCCGGGCTCGATCTCCTGCAGTCCCTCGAATCGGACGCGCGCCTCGCCCGCCACTACCGCCTCGACGCCGTGCGCGGCCACCTCTTCGAGTTCGCCGGCGAGCGCGACGCCGCGATCCGCCACTACCTCGCCGCCGCCGAAAGCACGGCGAGCCTCCCCGAGCGGAACTACCTCCTGACCAAGGCGGCGCGGCTGCGGGAGTTTTCTTGACCGATCCGGCCGGACGGCAGCGTTGGAATGTACGGGCACCCTCAACGAGCGATTCCACGATGCCAACGTCCGCCACCACGGCGCGCCGCGATTCCTCGGATCGGCGCTCCACGTCCCCGATTGTTCTCGGCGCGTGCCTCGGCCTGTTCGCCACCTTCGCGACCGTCGGGAACGCCGCTCAGGTCCGTTACTCCGAGTGCGAGGTGAAGGGCCGGTTGGTCGTCTTCGATTCCACTGGAGCAGAGCAGGCCGAAGAGAGCGGCACTGCGTTCATCTCGGTCCTCAATGACTCGACAATCCTCGGAATGCCAGCCGAAGCGTCGGATGCCCGTCGCGTCTCCGTGATCGATGGTCGCTTCATATTCAGGATCCAAACGGGCGAACGCGTCCGCTTCGACTTTCTCGAACTCGATCACGGTCAGGCGCGACCGCTCCCGAACACGGCGAGCAACGCGGAACTACTCCACCGCGGCCCGACGTTCGCTCCAACCAGTGCCGAGGAGCTCGTCGTTCGCGCGCGTTATCTCCCTCGCGTTCGCGTGCACTTGATCGACGCGGAAGACCACTCGGAGCTGTCCGGGATCGACGTGATCCGCGAATCGATGCGAACGGCGATGGAGGCTTCGGTCTACGTCAGTCCTTTTTCGAACCCGCTGTCCGCATATCCCCCTCCCTTCCGGTCCGACGATTTCCGACTGCGGTCCTCGATCTCGCCTCTGAACTTCCAAGTGGATTCCGAATTGCTCTTCCCCTTTCCGCGATGGCGGGAACGTCTCTGGTGCCATGCACCCGGCCACTGCTGGACCCCCATCGACGTCGACTACCTGATCGGCGGAGAGTCGACCGTCGCCCTCGCGCGCTCGGGGTCGCTGCGAGTGCAGCTCACGGGACCGGTACCGCCGGTCGGCGCTCGCCTCGTCCTGAAACCACCCGAGCGCTCGACGCTTTCGAACGGAACTCCATCACCTCGCCCGCTCGAAGGGGTCGTCGACGAGAGCGAACCGAACCTGCTCGATGCGTGGCCAGTCTCTGCGGAAGAGGAGAGCCGATTCGACGGATTGCCGCCCGGCGACTACCGCCTCGAGCTCCAGGCGGGTCTCGCGCTCGGCCCCCGATACCTGCTCGGTTCGGTCGCAGTCACGCTCGAACGCGGCAAGGAGACGTTCGTCGAGCTCGCCGCGTCACCGGTCCCGAAAACGCCGACGCCTTCGAGGATTCCCGTCGCGATCGAATTGCACCTCGATCCCGGCTGGACCGACGAGCCGTTCGACCTCACGATCGAGCCTTCCGCGCCTTGGCCTTCTCCTGACGCCGTACGCATCTCTCGACCGCAGCTGATGCCGAAGGGTGATGACCGAGATCGCTGGACGACGTCCGGCTTGTCTCTCGCGCCGGGAACCTGGTACCTAAAGATCAACCGCTTCCGCGTGCTTCGCAGCTTCCAGATCGGTGCGATGACGACCTCCGTCGCACTCGACGTCGGTCCGCCCGTCGACGTTGCCTTTCACCTCGTCGATGCGCGGAGCCGCGATCCGGTCCTCGTGCGGAAGATCTGCTGGAGCGTCCCCGCTCGCGACGTCCCGGGAGCGGCACAGCTCGGGCAGTGGTCGCTCACACCGAGGAATCACACCCTGCGCGCTCGCGTTCCCGCAGGACCGATCGAGATTTCCGGTGAGAACGACGAGCTCGATTGGAGCGAGCCGGTCGTCGTGAACGTCGGCGCCACCGATCGGGACGTCGAAGTCCCCCTGAAGCGACTGATCGGCATACGCGTGCGATTCACCCTGGACGACGAGACCGTGGCGTGGGGAAAGGTCTATCGGGGAACGCCAAACGAACCGTTCGCGATCCCGTCGTGGTTGGGCTTCCCGTTTCCTGACGAGACCGCCATGACCGTCGTCTTCAAGGGAAACGCTTCGAGCGCGGCAATTCGGGCGACGCTCTACGACGCGACCCTCGAGAGCACGCGCTTTCGCATCCCGACTTCCGGAGCCTTCGTCGTGAGCTTCCGCGACCCGGTCGGCTTCGAGCCGATCGCTCCGCGCGAAGTCTCGATTCCCGACGAACGCGTCGTCGACGTCGTGATCCCGCTGCAGCGCAAGGAGTGACGTCGCGCGCCCGCGGGAGCCCCGGTCAACGATCCCCGGTCGGCACGATCCCCGCGTTCTCGACCATGAGCATCACGGTCCGCTCGGGCGCGCGCGTGCGGTGCTCGACGCCCTTGGGGACGACGAAGCCCTGGTTCGGCGCGAGCTCGACGACGCGGCCGCCGGGGCCGTCGAGGTCGATGAAGAGGCGGCCGTCGACGACGTAGAAGAACTCGTCGTCGTGGTCGTGGTGGTGCCAGTGGTACTCGCCCTTCACGACGCCGAGCCGCACGACCGAGTCGTTCACCTTGCAGAGCGTCTGGTTGAACCACGGGTGGCGGACGGCGGCGACGACGGCCGGGACGTCGACGAGCTCGCTCGGACCGAACTTGAGATCGAGATGGGTCTCGTAGCGGGAGTCGGCGTCGGACGGCGGCATGGCGCGGGGCTCCCGGTTCGAATTGGCGCGTGAAGAAGTGCGAAAGTCCCGCCGCGATCGCGCGAGGCGGCGCGTTGCGAGCGGGACGCCATTCATACGATCTTCAAACGGGGCGGGCGCGCGCCGTTTCGGGAACGGGCGCGCGTCGGATAGCTCTTGCGGGAACGTGACCCTCCTCGTCCCCTTGCTCGCCGCCGCGCTCCTCTCGCTCGAGCGGATCTGCTACGTCTTCGCGTGGCACCGGCCCGAGGCGTTCCGCCGCGCCGGCCGCCGCTTCGGACTCGGGAGCGACGGCGTGACCGCGCTCGAGCGCGCCTTCTACGCCTTCAAGGCCTTGCAAGTCGCGGTCTTCGCGGGGTGGTGCCTGTGGTACTCGCGCGGCGGCCCGCTCGCGTTGAGTTCGAGCGACGAGGCGATCGTGCTCGGCGGCCTGCTGATCGTCGCGGGCCAGACGCTCAACGTCCTCGCGGCGTGGCGGCTCGGGTCGGGCCGAGCGGTGATGCTCGTGCACGGGTGG
>DAINBU010000029.1:0-15338 GCA_036732755.1 Planctomycetota bacterium | reverse complement strand
CAGGGCCGCGTTCGTCGCGCGGGGGAGCTGGTCGCACCAACGCGCCGCCGCCGTTTAAATCACGGCTGATGTTGACGCCTTGTTTGGTTGGGTCGGGATGTTCTATGGTGTCCGTTTTGGCCACCGCGTCGCGCGCTGCGACCGCTTCCCCTACTCGGTCCTCGCCCATCCGCAGTACTTCGGCACCGTCGCGACGATCTGGGGGGTCTTCCTCGCGCTGCGCTTCCCCCATCCCGACTGGGCGGTCCTGCCGTTCCTCGAGTCGATCTACTACCTGGTCGCCTCGATCCTGGAGAGCGATCGCGTCTTCGCGCCCCGACGCGCGTCGAGGCCCCGCGCGGAGCCGGCCTCGCGCGCGCGCTGACTTGACCGCCGTCGGCACGCACCGCATCCTCGGCGGCCGACCGCTCCCCTCGAGGAGTTCGCCGACATGCCGCGGTGGGCGCGACGATTTCCGGCCTTCGCAGGCGCGCTCACGCTCGCGCTCGCGGGCCTCGGTCTCGTCGCGAAGGCGGCCGCGCAAGGGACGAAGCCGAAGGCGAAGCCGGCCGGATTCCACCTCGTCCGGACGCTCCCGATCGGCGGCGCGGAGCCGCCCTCCGCCTTCACGATCGACGGCGCGGCCGGCCGCATCTACGTCGTGCGCACGACCGAGGTCGCCGTCGTGGAGACCGCGACCGGCAAGGAGGTCGGGTCGATGTCGGTCCCCGAGTCGCACCACGCGGTCGCGCTCGCGCCCGATCTCAAGCTCGGCTTCGTGAGCCACGCCGCGACCGACGCGCTGACCGCGTTCGACCTCGCGACGGCGGTCCCGACCTTCGAGGCGAAGACGGGCGGCGGCCCCGTGTCGGCCAGCTACGACGCGTCGCTCCAGCGCGTCTTCACGGTGAACGAGAAGAGCTGCGACGTCACGGCGATCGACGCGAAGAGCGGCGCCGTCCTCGGCTCGGTGGCGCTCGGCGCGCCGCCGGGCGAGGCCGCCGGCGACGGCAAGGGGCGGCTCTGGGTCGCGAACCCCCAGAAGAGCGAGATCCTCGTCGTCGACCTCAAGAAGCTCGAGGTCGTCAAGCGCTTCGCGGTCGACCCGCTCCGGCTGAAGCGCGGGATCGCCGTCGACCCCGCGTCGCGCCGCCTCTTCCTCGGCGTCGCGGAGGACCAGCTCGCCGTCGTGAACGCCGAGAGCGGCAAGGCCGTCGCGACGCTCCTGCTGCGCCGCGAGGTGCACGCCTTCGCCTTCGACCCGGGGACGCAGTGCGTCCTCGCGCGGACCGGCGACCGGAGCCTCTCGGTCGTCCACCTCGACTCGCCCGACCGCTTCACCGTCGTCGAGCACCTCGCGACCGACGCGACGTCGCCGGCGTTCGCGCTCGACAACAAGACGCACGAAGTCGCGCTCCTGACCGGCGCGGCCGGAGAGTTCCAGATCCAGATCTACGGGAAGTGAGCGGCCGTCGGCCGCGCGCGCTCCGAGGAGCCTTCCATGAGGTTGCATCGCGTCGCCGCGTTCCTCACGCTCGTGAACTTCGCGCTGCTGGCGTGCGTGCTCGTCGCGATGCGGCAGGCGCAGCCCGCCGCGGCGGACGAAGGCGTGCTGCGTGGTCGCAAACTCGAGATCATCGACGAGCGCGGCAAGGTGCGCTCGAGCCTGCGCGTCGAGGCCGACGGCGAGGTCGTCTTCCGGCTCTTCGACCGGGAGGGGACGATCCGCGTGAAGCTCGGCGCGGGCGAGGGCGGCTCGGGGCTCCTGCTGGCGGACGAGACGACCGAGCCCGGCATCCACATGGTCGCGCGTCGCGCCGGCACGAAGGAGCGCCCGAACACGACGCGCATCGCGCTCACGGGCGCCGACGGCAAGCCGCGCGTGATCGAGCCCTGACTTCGCCTACGCGCCGAAAGGGAACTCCGCGAAACGACGGCGCCCCGCCGGGGCGGGGCGCCGATCCTTCCACATATAGGAGCGCGCGAGCTCGAGGCCGCTTACTGCGGGATCGCCCTTACTTCTTCGGCTCCCCCTTCTTCGGATCCGCATTCTTCGGCTCGTCCTTCTTCACCTCCGCCGGACCGAGCGCCGCTTCGATCGCCGCGACGACCTCCTTGGAAGAGGGCGTCGTCTTCGGCTCGAAGCGCGCGGCGAGCTTGCCGTCGCGGCCGACCAGGAACTTCGTGAAGTTCCACTTGATCTCGCCGGCGTAGGCGGGATCGGTCTCCTTCTCCGTCAGGAACTTGTAGAGCGGGTGGATGCCCTCGCCCTTCACGACGATCTTCGAGTACATCGGGAAGGTGACCTTGTACTTCGAGGTGCAGAACTCCTTGATCTCGCTGTTGGTGCCGGGCTCCTGCGCGCCGAACTCGTTCGCCGGGAAGCCGAGGATCACGAGGCCGCGCGCCTTGTAGCCCCCGTAGAGCTTCTCGAGCTCTTCGTACTGCGGCGTCAGTCCGCACTTGCTCGCGACGTTGACCATCAAGACGACCTTGCCCTTGTAGGTCTTCGCGAGGTCGACGTCCTTCCCGTCGATGTCCTTCACGGTGAAGTCGAGCGGGCCCGATGCGAGGGCGAAGAGCGACACGGCAGCGGCGAGCGCAAGGGGAACTTTCACGGCGTGCTCCTTTTCGTCCGGTTCTTCCAATCCATCCGGTTCTTCCATGGGGCGGCAGGAACCGGCCATTGCACCACTCCCGGGGGGGGCGCGTCCAGTCGCCGTCACGCGTCTGACATTCTTCCGGCTTACCCCGTCACTGATCGAGCTCCATGCACTAGCCTCCGCGACCTTCCGTCCGCCTCATCCGGGTCCGTCCACCATCATTCGAAAGGGGATCACCATGCTTGTCCGAGGAATTTCCGTCGCGATTGCGTCGCTGCTCGCGACGTCGGTCGCGGCCGCCCAGACCGTCTATCCGACGGGCACCACGATCTGGGACCCCACCAAGACCTTCGACGGATACACGATCTTCCTCGGCGCCGACGGCAACGCCTACCAGATCGACATGGACGGCAGCGTCGTGACCACGTGGACGAACCCGGCGCCGGGCTTCGAGCTCAACACGGTCGAGCCGCTCGACCACGGCCACATCATGGCCTTCATCCAGCCGCTCAACTCGAACGGCCCGAACCTCAGCTGCGGCGAGCTCGACCAGCTGGGCAACCTGGTCTGGCACTTCGACATGCCGAACAACGCGCCCCTCGGCTCGTCGTTCCACCACGACAGCGAGCGCCTGGCCAACGGCAACAGCCTGCTGCTCGGGCTGCAGAAGATCCTCATCACCGAGATCTCGCCGATCACGCTGACCGACGACCTGATCATCGAGGTCGACCCGGCCGGCAACGTGGTCTGGGAGTGGTACACCTGGCAGCACGCGACCGAATTCGGCTTCACCGACCAGGCGAAGCAGCTGATCGGCGCGCAGGGCGGCGACTGGGCCCACGCCAACTCGATCAGCGAGATCCCGCCCAACAACCACACCGACCCGGCGCTCGCTGCAGGCAACATCATCGTCAGCCAGCGCTACACGAACACGATCTTCATCATCGAGAAGGCGACCGGGAGCATCGTCTGGAAGGTCGGGCCGGACGACCATCTCACCTTCGGGCAGCACTACCCCCACATGATCCCGCTCGGGCTGCCGGGCGCCGGCAACATCCTCGTCTTCGACAACGGCTCGGGCACCGGCTACCCGCTGCTCCGGCGCGCGCCCGGGTTCTCGCGCATCGTCGAGATCGACCCGGTGACGAAGCAGGTGGTCTGGAGCTACGACGCCCGCCAGTCGGGGCAGAACGTCCGCGACTTCTGGTCCGACATCGTGAGCAGCGCCGACCGCCTCCCCAACGGCAACACGCTCATCTGCCAGGGCGCGCGCGGCCGCTTGTTCGAGATCGACGCGGCCGGGACGATCGTCTGGGAGTACCTGGCGCCCTTCACCGACGCGGGCGGCAGCCGACTCGTCTACCGCGCCTACCGCAAGGACTACAACTGGCCGCTGTGATCCGATGATTGGATCGGGCGGGGTCGCGCCGCGCGGTTGAATCCGCGACCGCGCGATCCCGCCCGGCTGTTTCCGCCGCGCCGCGCATCGATCCGGGAGTTCCGCGTGCGCCTCGATCCGTGGCTCGCGCGCGCCGCCGTCGCGGCGGCGCTGCTCGCCGTCGCGCGGGGACAAGGCGTGTCTGCGCAAGGCGATCCGGCGCGCCCGCCCGCGCAGGCGCCAGCGTTCCAGTTCCCTTGCGACGGCTACCTCGGCGGGCTGCGCGGCAAGGGGAACTTCGGGGCGCACATCGCCGATGACGGGACCGACGACCGGTCGCCGTTCGCCGGCTCGTGGCACCTCGCCGAGGACGTCTGGCTCCCGGCCGGCACCGAGGTGCGCGCCGTCGCCGACGGCGTCGTGCGTTACTCCGACTTCAGCCCGAGCTGGGTCGACGAGAAGAAGCGCGTCCACTGGAACCTCGGCAACGTCGTCGTGATCGAGCACCCGCTCGACCCGCCGATCGACGGCCTCGCCGCGGTCTGCTCCGTCTCGGTCCACCTCGCCGCCGACCGGCGCGTCGCGGCCGGCGACGCCGTGAAGCGCGGCCAGCCGATCGGCCGCATCGGCAAGGACCGCAGCGAGGAGAACGGCAACTATCCCGCGCACCTCCACTTCGGCCTCCACCGCGGCCCCTACCTCCAGATCGCGCCGTCGTTTCGCCGGCACCTCGAGGAGGAGGCGCGCACGACCGGCATCCCGACCGGCGACGGGCCGCCGCTCAAGGGAGAGATCGAGCTCGTGCCGCAGTCGGAGACGAGCGTGCTCGTGCGCGTGAAGACGGCGAGCCGCGACCCGCGCACGCCGAGCGTCCTGCTCTCGCTCCTGGTCGGCAGCACCGCGCCGGGAAAGAAGCCCGCCGACATCGTGTCCTGGTGCAGCGGCTACGGCGACCGCGCGACCGTCGACGAGTGGCTACCGCCGTCCACGTGGATCGCAGCGCGCAAGCCGTAGCGCCGCAAGAGTCTCCGCGGCGCCGATCCGCTCAGGGCGCGAGTGCGGCCGCGATCCGCCGCGCGAGCTCCGCCGCCGCCTCGCTCATCGCCTTCGCGATCGCGGCGCCGTCGTCCGCCGCGAGCGCGACGGCGATCTGCTCGTGGCGGCGCACCGTTGCGGCGTTGGCGGCACGGGTGACGTCGACGTCGGCGACCAACTCGACCCGCTTCCCCTCGACCGCCTCGAAGCGCGTCACGTCGACCGCGACGACGCACGCCGGCGCGAGCGTCGTCTTCCACGGATAGGCGACGACGCGCCGCCCCGTGACCTGCGCCAGATCCTGCGCGAGCACGCGCAAGACGGCGCGATCGAGCGGCTCCGCCCAACGATCGGAGCGCGCCGGCGCGAGCTCGTGCTCGGAGGCGCGCCGCACGATCTCGGGTCGCTCGAGGTAGGCCGGTACGGTCACCGGCCCGAGCCCGATCCAGCCCTTCGCGGCGTCCGCCGGCGCAGCATCCTCCGCCGGCGCCGCCCGTGCCGCCGTCTCCCCGATCGACGTGAGTAGGAAGAGGCGCGTCGGATCCTCGCGCGGCTCGAGGATCGAACAGCTGGCGGCGAGCACGAGCGCAGCGATCGAGCCGGCGCCTGCAATGGTTCGTGGTCGGGACTTCGGGAACCTGCTCGGTTCTGGCATCAGCACGCTCATCGCGGATCCCTTCAGGCGATTCGTCCGTGCCGACGTTCTTCGTGGCGCGGAACATTGCAGTACGCCGCGATCCTCGAATTCACTCACGCAGCAGCTCGACGACTCGCCGTAGTTCATCGGGGTGGACGTGCAACTCGAAACGCTGCGGCTCCGCGGCGTCGACCACCATGATGCGAGAGGAGTCCCAAGTCCCGTGGAGAGGCGTCCAACGGTCGCTCCCGCGCAGGGATACGCGGATCCGATAGTACCCGGCACCGCAGAGCACCGTTTCGAAGACACCGCTGCTCAGCGGCGCATCGGGCGCAGGTGCACGGACGCGCCCAATCACGGCGCCGTCGCGCCCGCCCGATCGCAAGGGCGACTCGTATTCCGCGACGATGTGACCCACGATCGTCGCGGGAATGTCAGCGGGGACCGGGAGGGACACCGTGACGTGAATCCCTTCGCGAAGGACGATCCTCTTCTCGATCGGCTCGATCGGCACGCTTTCGAGTCGGCGCCCCACCGCCGCGACGAGCAGCGGCCCGTCGCCGCGCGCCGCAATGATCGACTCGCGCCCGAACGGATCTGTGACGCAGCTCGACGGCGTGACCGTGCGGCCGACGGGCGGCAGCACCACTAGCACCGCGCCGCGGATTGGCGCGCCATCGCTCCCGACGACCGCGATCGGCATGCGGATCGTTCCGGTCAAGTCGAGCGGCTGCAGACGGAAGTCGTCGGTGATGCAGTCCTCGCGCAGCTCGACATGCGGGATGTCGGTGAGGATCGACCCGCCGCGCGCCTTCACGGTGAGCAGGCACGACCAGGGTGGGCCGATGATCCGGAACGTGTTCTTCGGTCCGAACTCGGCGCGGATCAGCGACCTCGGATTCGGATCGAGGATCAGGTCGGTCGGCTCGACGCCGGATTCGAGCTGGAACTCGCCGCGCGCGCTGCCGCAGCGGTGGAGGACGAGCTGCACATCCGTTGCTCCGGTCGCGAACTTCTCCGTCGGGATCACGGCCCATTCGCGCTCGTCGATCGTCGTCCCCGGCGTGAACCAGTCGATCGCGATGGCCGAAACACGAAGCGTTGATGGCCGGACGACTTCTCGTGACTCCCTCATCTCGAAGCGTCCTGCGCGATCCGTCACGATCGACTGGTCGGGCTTGTTGTTGAAGACGTCGAGATCCCTCCACCACACTCGCACCTTCGCGTGTGGGATTCCGTGGCCGTCGGGACTGGTGACGCGGCCCGACAAGAGGAGAGACCTCTCCTTGAACTGCACGTCGCCGAGGAGCTGGGACTCCCCGCTCACGTTTGGTGGACAGTTGGCGACCGCGCACATCGACGGGTCACGTCCCTCGCGCGCATTGGACAGCGGCGCCAGCATGCACACCATTCCCGACCGGCCCTCTGGAATCGTGAACACGCCGTGCTCGTCGGTCCGGATCGTGGTTCCGCCGAGCGTCTCGCCGAAGAACGTGATCGCTCCCGCGGAGATCGCGATGTTCGCGAGGACGCGCCCGTCCGGCGCGATCGCCCGACCGACCGAGGCGTGCGTGCGCAGCGTGCTCCGTTTCTCCAGCCGGATCGTGACTTCCTTGCACTCGTCCGCTTTCTCGGGCGTCGCGACGACCTCGAGACGAGCGGCGAGCCCCGGATCGTCGGGCAGGAGCCGAAGCTCGACCTGCTCCTGGATCGGGACGACCAGCGAGAGCGGACTGCCGTCGCCCGAAACTCCGCCACCCGTCGGGAAGCGAGCGCGCTTCTTCGCGTCGAGTTTCGAGACGCCTTCGAGACAGGTGATGACGCGAAACCCTGTCGCTGCCGGCGCGCCGTCGGCGCCGATGACGGAGACTCTCACCGTCGAGAGGTCGGGCGCTACGAGAACGACCGCGTCGTGCACGTCGAGACGCGGATCGACGAGCAGCGAGTTCTCCTCACGGGAGGGCACGGCGAGACGGAAGCGCAGCGCACGGCGGCGCGCGACACGATCGGGCTCGCTGAAGTCGAGGAGCAATCGCGCACCGTGCGAGACCTCGGCCTCGCCGGCGTCGCGCGAGGTCTTCCCGTCCCACAGGAACGACGCGCCGTCTCGCGCGAGCTGGCGCACGAGCGAGTCGACGCTGCCGCCTTCGAGCGACATCGTCGCGAGGGGGTCCGGACGTCGCGCCGCCTCGTCATTCCCGGTAACCGCAGGAATCGCGACCTCGTCGAGCACGACCGGCGCATCGCCGACGCGCGCTCCTCGCGGATCGACGACACGCACCTTGAGCGGCAGGTCGGGCTGCAGCACGAGCTGCTGCTTCGGCCCATCCGAGCGACGGATCGACGCGCGCCCGAATCGGTCAGTCGCGCGCGCCACGACCAGGAGCGGACTCTCGGCGGGCAGGGTCACGCGGGCGTACCGGTCGATCTCCAACTTCTGTCCGAGCTGGTCGACCAGAAGGTCGGACTGGTCCCAGAGCTGCTCCCTCAGCTCGCGCACCTCCTCGCTCGGATCGATGTACCAGACGATCGCATCCGGTTCCGGCAGTTTCGTCGCCGCGTCGACGATCGTCAGTTCGACGCCGACGGGCTCGGCGCTCTCGTCGCGCGATGCATCGTCGGGAGTTTCGCGACCTACGGGTGTTGACGCCCCGTCCGGTGATGGCTCGGCGGGTACTTGCGCGCGAGGCGATAACTCGGCGGGCGCTCGACTTGGAGCTTCTGAAATCTCGTAGGCATCCGTGCCGGATGCGTCGCGAGTCAGCAGCCATGTCGCGCCGCCCAGGAGTGCGACCGCCGCGATCAAAAGGAGCCCGACTCCGCTCCAGCGCACGCGCATCGAGGGACGACCTCCGAGACTTCTCCCGAAACATATCTGGACAAGAGAAGAGCCGCGCGGCGCACCTCGTGGCGCGCCGCGCGGCCCGTTCGAACGATTGGAATCTGCGGTCGGCCGGCCTACTGCTGCGACTTCGGCGCCCCGACGCCGAGGACCGCGCTGCCGCCCTCGGGGATCTCGTTGCAGAGGACGGTGCGCACGAGCTGCGGCTGCTTGTCGCCGTCCGGCAGGACGCGCGCGGGGACGCCGTCGATCTCGGCGTAGCCGATGATCATCGTGTTGACGCGGCCCGGCGCCGACTGGGCCGGCGTCAGGACGAAGTCGCGCCCCTCGTCGAGGTGGACGCGCCGCTCGGTGAGGCCGGTGAACCAGCGGTCGCGGCCGAGACCGTCCTTGGCGTCGCCTTCGACGATGTCGGCCGGCACCCAGCCGTAGCCGGGCAGGAAGTACTCGGCCCAGCAGCGGTAGCCCGGGTCGACCGTCTTGCCGAGGTTCTTCTCCTGGACGCGGTAGCCCATCTGCAGCCGGGCCGGGATGCCGCGCGCGCGCGCCAGCGCGATGAACATCGAATGGAGGTCGGTGCAGCAGCCGCCCTTGTTGGTGATGCAGTCGGCGACGTCCCCGACGCCGCACTTCGGCTTGGTCGGGTCCTTCGAATAGTGGTCGGCGAAGTCGGCCACGTAGTCGAGGAGCTTGCGCGCCTGGAGCGCGAGGTTGGCCTCGCTGCCGCAGACCTCGTTGGCGGTCTTGGTGATCGCGTCCGTCACCACCATGTGCGGCGCGTCGCGCCGCAGGTCGGCGGCGAAGAGAGGGCGCATCTGATCGGTGATTCCGCCGACCTTCTTCGGGTCGACGTCGACGAACGTCGAGCGGCGGCGCACCGTGAACTCGACCGTCGTCTCGAGGCTCGCCTTGCCGGGGTTGGCGAGGTCGAGGTAGAGGAAGCGGTTCCCGTGGGCCGCCTCGCGCTCGACCGACCACTTGCCGGGCGCCCCCGTGACGGCGAGGTCGAGGACCTCCTGGAAGCGGTCGTCGTCCGGGATGGCCACCCACCAGCGGACGCTCTTCGCCTTCTCCGGGATGTCGTTCAGCGTGACCGTCTGCGTGACCTTGTAGACGCGCGTCACAGTCGCGTTCGAGGCGGCGGCCGCGGCCGCCGGGGCAGCGGCGGGCGCCTTGGGTGGTTCAATCTGACCGGAGGCGAGCGCGGACAAAACGGCTCCGGCCAGCAGCGACATTGGGACCATTCGAGACATCGCGGGCTCCATCTTCGTGGCAGGATCGAGGGGAACGGATCCGACTAGGACTCCCCGGCGGGCGGCAAGCATGGCGTGGGCCGCGCCCCATTGCACGTCGAGGGCGCGCTGCCCGGCCTCAGCCGAAGACCGTCGTCCGCTCCTGCATCGAGCCGCAATAGAGGCAGACGTTCGTCCGGGCCGAGACGACCCGCTGGCAGCGCGCGCACTTCGCCGGCGGCTTGACGCAGCGGCCGTCATGCTTGCCGTCGCGCAGGTCGATCTCCTCGATGAGTTCGAGGAGCTGCTGCTCAGTCGCGCCCGTCGTTTCCCGCAGGATCGTCCACATCCCTTCGCAGATCATCTGGAGCCGCTCGATCTGCGCGCGCAGGTCGCGAACGTCCTCGGTCGACTCGCGCGCCTTGTTGAGCGCCTCCGCCGACTGCTGCGCGGCCTTGCTCGAGTTGCCGAAGGGGTTGTAGGACGGCAAGGGCATGCCGCGAGTATCACCCGTCGGAATCGCACCGTCGAGGTCGGCCCGCCGCGTCGTCTTCGGGGCCGAGCTACCCCGTGATCGGGAAGCGGCAGAGGAAGGCGCTCGGGACGTCGATCGGCACGCGGTCCTGGGCCGGAGCCGCCTGCGGATCGACGGCGGGAGCGACCTCCGGCGAACTGCAGCCGAAGGAGAACAGCACGAACACGAGGAAGGAGCGCTTCATGGTTTCGACTCTCCTCCGTTCCGGCCTCCCGCCTCCTCGATCCAGGACGTGATCAGGCGCGCCGCCGCCTCCGGATTCGAGTAGAGGGCGAGGTGCTCCCCCTCGAGGTCGACGACCCGGGTCGAGGGCAATTCTCGCACGATCTCCTCGACATTGTGGCGCGGCACGACCGTGTCGCGGGTGCCCGCCACGTAGAGGAGCGGCGACCGGCAGCTGCGCAGGGAGGCGCGCGCGTCGACGCCCAGGATCGCGCGCGCCCGCTTCGCGAGGGTCCACGCGGAGACGCGCCGCCACGTCTCCCGCTTGTCGCGCTTCCACTGGCTCGGCGCCGTGCGCGACAGGTAGAGCGGGAGCCGGCGCGCCGCACGGAGCAGCCAGACGAGCGGGCCGACCAGCGCGAACCGCAACCAGCCGAGCCGGCGCAGCGGCGCGCGCACGAAGGTCGCCGCGAGCACGACGCCGTGCACTTTTTGCGGCTCGCGCACGGCGAGCTCGAGCGCGAGCGGACCGGAGAACGACCAGCCGAGCACGAAGCACTCGTCGAGGTCGGCCGCCGCCGCGCGCACCTCCTCGAAGAGCGTCGCATAGTCGTTCCGCCCCTTCCTGGCATAGGTCACGACGCGCGGCGTGATCCAGCCGGGCAGCGCCCGCACGAGCGGCCGGAAGAACACCTCCGTCCCGTCCAGGCCGGGCAGCAGGAGCAGCGTCGCGGGCCGCTTCATGCGCGCGTCGTCCCTCCGAAGAAGCGCCGGGGTCGCCAGGGCGCCGACGCTACCGCCGCCCCGGATCGGCAAGTTGTTCCATCGGATTCGGGCGGAGCGTCGCTTCGTTCCGCCGCGAGGACGATATCTGCGCGTCATCGGCCCGGGACGCATCCGCCCGCGGCGATCGCGCTATTCCTCCGGCCCCGATTCGGACGGATCCGGAACGGATCTGAGCACGTCTCGGGGCAGGATCTCGCGCGATGGACGACGTCGAATTCCAGCTCAACGGTGAAGCGGTTCGCTGCCCGGCCGGGCTCACGATCGCGGGCGCCCTCTTCCACCTGCGCCGCACGACGACGCGCACCACGCGGCTTCACGCTCCGCGCACGCTCTTCTGCGGCATGGGCATCTGCTGCGAATGCGTGATGGAGGTCGACGGTCGGGCCAGCGTGCGCACCTGCATGACGCTGGTGCGACCGGGCATGCGCGTCGACGCGCAGCGGGGGGACGCGGAGCTCTCCGAAGCGTCATGAGCCGCCCGCTCTTGATCGTCGGCGGCGGTCCCGCCGGCATGAGCGCCGCCCTCGCCGCCGCCGAGCACGGCGTGCGCTCGACCGTCGTCGACGAGGGGCTCGACCTCGGCGGCCAGATCTACCGCAAGCCGACCCGACCCGACGGCGGCGCGCCGCCGCACCGGCGCGGCGAGCAGCTACGCGCGCGCGTCGCCGCCCTCGCCGATCGCATCGAGGTGAGGCGCTCGGCCGCCGCGTGGGGCGTCTTCGAAGGGAGGCGCGTCGCGCTCTCCCAGGACGGGGCGAGCGAACTGCTCGAGCCGCAGGCGCTCGTGCTCGCGCCCGGCGCGCTCGAATTCGTCCCGCCGTTCCCCGGCGCGACGCTGCCCGGCGTGATGACTCCGGGCGCGGGCCAGATCCTGGTCAAGACGATGGGCATCTCGCCCGGCGCGCGCGTCGTCGTCGCGGGCAGCGGCCCGTTCCTGCTCGCCGTCGCGTGCCAGCTCGTCGCCGCGGGCGTGCACGTGGCCGCGGTCCTCGAAGCGTCGCCACGAGCGCCCTGGCTCGCGCTGCCGCTTTCGGGGTTCCGGACGCCCGGCCTCCTGCTCGAAGGGATGAAGTACCTCGCGCGGCTGCGCCTCGCCGGAGTCCCTGTCCGCCACTCCCGGATGGTGATCGCCGCGCACGGCGACGGCGCGCTGCGAGAGATCGAGCACGCGCCGGTCGACGCCGACTGGAATCCCGACCGTGCACGGACCGTCCGCGAGAAGGCAGACGCGCTCCTCGTCGGCTTCGGCTTCGTGCCGCGCGTGCAGCTGGCGCAGATGGCCGGCTGCCGGCTCGAGTGGCGCCCCGAGGTCGGCGGCTGGACGCCGGTCCGCGACGAACACCTCGCGACGACGGTCGACGGCGTCTGGACGGCCGGCGACGGCGCCGGCGTCGCGGGCGCGCTCGTCGCGGAGAGCGAGGGGCGCCTCGCCGGGCTCGCGGCCGCGCACCGGCTCGGCGCGCTCGACGCCGCCCGCTTCGCGGCGCTGCGCGCGCCGCTGCTCGCCCGGCTGCGCCGCCTCGCGCCGATCCGCCGCGCCCTCGACGCGATCTCGCTGCCGCGCCCCGGCCTCGCGAACCTCGTCGACGACGCGACCATCGTCTGCCGCTGCGAGGACGTCGCGTGGCGCGACGTGCGCGACGCGGTCCGCGCCGGCTGCACGACCTACCGCAGCCTGAAGGTCGCGACACGCGTCGGCATGGGCGCCTGCCAGGGCTGCTCGTGCTGGCCGGGCGTCGCGCGGCTCGTCGCTGCCGCGACGAAGGGCTCCCCCGAATCGGCCGGACCGGCGAGCCCGCGCCCGCCGGTGCGTCCGGTCACGCTCGGCGAGCTCGCCGAGTCGAGGATCGCGCCGTGACGCCGCGCGCCAGCGACGTGGTCGTCATCGGCGGCGGGGCGATCGGCTCCTGCGTCGCCTGGCTCCTCGCGCGCCGCGGCGCGTCGGTCACGCTGCTCGACGCCTCGACGCCCGGCCGCGCGACGTCGGCCTCGGCCGGCGGGCTGTGGCCGCTCGGCGAATCGCTCGGGCTGGGCTGCGGCGTGATCTTCCACGCGACGAAGGGCAGCAACGGCGCACCCGCCCAACCCGGCCCCGAGCCGCTGCCGCGCCGCTTCATGGAGTTCCTCTGCGCGAGCAACGACCGTTTCCCGCGGCTCGCGCAGGAGCTGCTCGCGACGACCGGCCTCGACGTCGAGTCGGAGGTCGGCACCGGCCTCCTCTACCTCCTCTACGACGAGGAGCAGCAGCGCCACGCGCAGAGGATCCTCGACTGGCTCGGCGCGGAGCGCAGCCGCGTCGAGGCGTGGACGGCCGAGCAGGTGCGCGCCCGCGATCCGCTCGTCACGCGCGACCTGCTCGGCGCGATCCACTTCCCCGGCGACAACCAGGTCAATCCCATGTTGTTGGCCGAGGCGCTCAAGCGCGGTGCGCTCGCCCACGGGGCGCGCTTCGTCGCCGAGGCGCGCGTGCACGCGCTCGAGATGGCGCGCGGCCGCGTCGACGCCGTCGTGTCGGACGCCGGCCGCTTCGCGTGCGGCGCGGTGGTCAACGCGGCGGGCGCCTGGTCGGGCCAGATCGCGCGGCTCGCCGGCGTCGAGATCCCGATCTTCCCCGTGCGCGGCCAGATCGTCTGCACCGAGACGCTCAAGCCGGGGACGCTCCGCTCGAACCTGAGCACGCGCGACTGCTACCTCCTCCAGAAGTCGCACGGCGAGGTGATCGTCGGGAGCACGACCGAGCACCGCGGCTTCGACGCGTCGGTCCGATACGAGAACGCGCGCGCGCTGGCGGCCGGCGCGGTGCGGGCCGTGCCGGCGCTGCGCTCGGCGACCGTGAAGCGCGTCTGGGCCGGGCTGCGCCCCGGCACGCCCGACGAGCTGCCGATCCTGGGCCCCGACGGACGGGTCGCCAACCTCTTCCACGCGACCGGCGGCTTCCGGACCGGCATCGTCGCCGCGCCGTTCACCGGCGAGATGGTCGCCGCGGCCGTGCTCGGGGAGGCGCCGCCCCTGCCGCTCGAGCCCTTCCTCGCCGCCCGCTTCGCCGAGCGTCCCGCCGAGGTCGTGCGCGGGGCGTGACGCGGCCGGCCGGCGGGCCGACGGGTCGGCGGGTTGGCGCGTCCGCGGACTGCTAAGCTGCGGCTTACCTGTCCATGGACCTCGCCGCGATCCGCACGAACCTCGGTCTCACGCAGGCGCAGCTCGCCGGCGTGACCGGCGTCCATCCGATGACGGTGAGCAAGTGGGAGCGCGGCGTCCTGCGGCCGACCCGCCATCAGCGCGCGCTCCTCGTCGCGCTCGAGGCGGTCGCCCGCGGCCGGCCGGCGCGCGGCGAGCCGCCGGAGCTCGCCGGGTTCCTGAACCAGGCGTACATCGACTTCATTGAGGTGGGCGACATGAAGCTGAGCGCCAGCAACCAGTTCCGCGGCAAGGTCGTCGCCCTCGAAGAGGGGCCGGTCACGACGCGTGTCGTGCTCGAGATCGCGCCGAAACTGCGGATCGTCTCGCTCATCACCACCGCGTCGGTGCACCGGCTCGGACTCAAGGTCGGCAAGACGGCGGTCGCGATCATCAAGGCGACCGAGGTGATCGTCGGCGTCCCGTGATCAAGCGCGCACACGCTCTCCTCGCCTTCGTCGTCGCCGCGGGCTGCGAGAAGAACCCGGCTCCGCTCACGATCGGCGCGGCCTCCTCGCTGAAGGAGCTGTGCGAGTCGACCGCGGCGAAGTTCGAGGCGACGCATTCCGGGACGAAGCTCCGCTTCTCCTTCGACGCCTCGTCGACGCTCTCGCGCCAGATCGAGGCGGGCGGCGCCTTCGAGTGCCTCCTTTCGGCCGACACGGCCAACGTCGACCGCCTCGCGGCGAAGGTCGACGGGGCGACGCGCGTGAAGTTCCTCTCGAACCGCCTCGTGGTCGTCGCGCGGCCCGACCTTGCGGCGAAGGTCACGAGCGCCGAGTCGCTGAAGGAGCTGCCGGGAAAGCTCGCGCTCGGCGGCGAGGCGGTCCCGGCCGGCAAGTACGCGCGCGCCTGGCTGACGAAGAAGGGGCTGCTCGATGCGCTGCAGCCGAAGATCGTGAACGCCGACAACGTCCGTGCCGCGCTCGCGCTGGTCGAGGCGGGCGCCGCCGACGCGGCGATCGTGTATGC
>DAINBU010000028.1:13268-45608 GCA_036732755.1 Planctomycetota bacterium | reverse complement strand
GAGCGCGTGCGGCAGATCAAAACGAAGGCCGTCCGCAAGCTGCAACACCCGATCCGGGCGCGCCTGCTCGAGGGCTTCCTCGAGCGGGAGGGTGGAGGGGCGGTCTGACCCGGCCCCTTCAAACGGGTCGCCGGGCGTCCATCATGGCGGGAACGAGGAGGTGAGGATGGCGACGGTCGACCCGAAGCAGACCCTGATCGGACTCATCAAGCTTCAGCAGCTCGACGCCGACGTCTGGCGCATGAAGCGCCGCATCGTCGAAGGGCCGCAGCTCCTGGCGCGCCGCAACGAACGCTCGCAGCAGGCCGAGGCGCGCGTCCAGCAGACGCAGCAGAAGATCCTCGAGTTCAAGAAGCAGATCGGGGCGCTCGAGCTCGACGTCAAGACCAAGGACGTGGAGATCCTGAAGATCCAGGGCGCGCAGGGGCAGTCGCGCACCAACGAGGAGTTCCGCGCCTTCGGCGAGCACGTGAGCCGCCTGCGCAAGGAGAAGAACGCGATCGAGGACCGCATCCTCGAGTTCCTGCAGCAGATCGAGTCGACCGACGCGACGCTGAAGGAGCAGAAGGCGACGCTCGAGTCGCTGAAGAAGGAGTCGGCGGAGAACACCGCGGTCTGGCAGCGCGAGGAGGCGGAGTACCGGTCCGAGCTCGCGAGCGCCGACGCGCGCCGCGCCGAGTACGCGAAGTCGCTGCCGCCCGGGCCGCTCTCCACCTACGAGCGCGTCCTGAAGGCGCGCGACGGCAAGGCGGTCGTCCAGGTCGAGAGCAAGAACTGCGGCGGCTGCCAGATGGCGATCACGCCCAACGACATGGCGCGCCTGCATCGCGCGGGCGAGCTGGTCTACTGCCGCAGCTGCGAGCGCATCCTCTACCTCCCGGAAGTCGCGCAGCAGAAGGCGACCTGAACGGAGCGCGGAGATGGCCGCGCCCGCCCCCGCGTCCGGCATCGCGAACGTCGTCGTCGGCACGGCCGGCCACATCGACCACGGCAAGTCGAGCCTGGTGCGCGCGCTCACCGGCATCGACCCCGACCGCCTGCCCGAGGAGCAGGAGCGCGGCATGACCATCGACCTCGGCTTCGCGCGCTGGCGCGCGCGCGACGGCCGGACGGTCGGGATCATCGACGTGCCGGGCCACGAGAAGTTCGTGAAGAACATGGTCGCCGGCGCGACCTCGCTCGACATCGTGATGCTGGTGGTGGCGGCCGACGACGGCGTGATGCCGCAGACGCGCGAGCACCTCGAGATCCTCGGCCTGCTCGGCATCGAGAGCGGCTTCGTCGTGCTCACGAAGGTCGACCTCGTCGACGCCGAGATGCGCGCGCTGGCGCTCGAGGACGTCCGCGCCCTGGTGCGCGGCACCTTCCTCGACGGCGCGCCGGTGGTGCCGGTCTCCAACGTGACGCGCGCCGGCTTCCCGGAGCTCGAGGCCGAGCTCGAGCGGCGCGTCGCGGCGGCGAAGCCGCGGAGCGCCGAAGGGCTGTTCCGCATGCCGATCCAGCGCGTCTTCTCGGCGCGCGGCCACGGGACCGTGGTGACCGGCGTACCGCTCTCCGGCCAGGCCGCGCCGGACGACGAGGTCGAGGTCGTACCGCCGGGACTGCGAGGGCGAGTCCGCGGCATCCACGCCTACGGCGTCGCGCGCGAGCGCGCGACCGCCGGCCACTCCTGCGCGCTCAACCTGAGCGACGTCGACTGGCGCGCCGTCCACCGCGGCATGGTCGCCGCCGCTCCCGGCTTCTTCCCGGCGGCGGCGCTCTTCGAAGCGCGCCTGCGCTACCTCGCCGGCCGCGACCGGCCCCTCGCGCACCGCACCGAGGTGCGCGTCCATCTCGGGACGAGCGAGGTGCTCGGTCGCGTGCGCATCCTCGACAAGGAGCAGCTCGCGCCCGGCGAGGAGGCGCTCGTGCAGCTCGAGCTCGAGGCGCCGGTCGTCGCGTGCGGCGGCGACCGCTTCCTCGTGCGGCAGATCTCGCCGATGGTGACGCTCGGCGGCGGCGTCCTCTTCGGCGCGTCGCGCACGCACCGCAAGCGCCTGAAGGAGCACCACATCGAGCAGGTGGAGCGGCGCGAGCAGGCGCTCGCCGACCCGCGCCTCACGCTCCGCTTCGCCGCCGAGCAGCGCCGCTTCGAGCCGTTCCACGTGCGCGACCTGGCCGCCGACGTCGGCGCGCCGCTCGAGGAGGTCGAGGCGCGCGTGCGCACGCTGGTCGAGGCGGGCGAGCTCGCCGACCTCGGCCGCGGGCAGTTCCTCTCGCAGCTCTTCGCCGGGGAGGCGCGCGCCAAGATCGAGGCCGCGCTGGCGGAGCTGCACAAGCAACAGCCGCTGAAGAAGCTGCTCGAGATCCGCGAGCTGCGCAACAAGGTCGAGCTGCCCGAGGCGACGCTCCACTTCGTCAAGTCGGAGCTGGTGCGCAAGGGCGCCGTGGTCGAGGAGGGCGGGCCGGGGCTGCTGCGGCTCGCGTCGCACCGGCCGGCCGTCTCGGGCGAGGACGAGAAGCTGCTCGACGCGCTGCGCGCCCTCTACGCGGAAGCGGCGCTCCAGCCGCCGACGGTCGAGGAGGCGGCGGCGAAGCTCGCGGCGCCGCCGCGGCGCGTCGCGACGCTGGTCGAGCTCCTCTGCGACGAAGGGGCGCTCGCGCGCGTCGGCGCGCTGCGCTTCGCGAAGGCGGCGCTCGAGCGCGCGCGCGCGGAGCTGGTGCGCGTCGCCCAGGCGCACGGCGGGGAGGTCGTGATCCCGGCGCTGCGCGACGCGCTCGCGACCTCGCGCAAGTTCATGATCCCGCTGCTCGAGCACTTCGACGCGGCAGGGCTCACCGCGCGGCGCGGGGAGAAGCGCTTCCTGCGAGTGAGCCGCGTCTGACTACCTGCCGCCGGCCGCGGCCGCGGCGGGGCGCTGCGTGGCGAGCAGCTCGTCGAAGCGCTTCGCGAGGTCGTCGAGCTCGCGCAGCGACGTCGTCGCCATCACGCGCCCTTCGGTGATCTTGACCGAGAGGCGCTTCATCGCCATCTCCGAGACGGAGAGGACGCGCGTGCTCTCGGTGAGGAGCGCGCTCGCCCGCTGCTGGAACTCGGGATCGGAGCTCTTCGACTGCGCGTCGACGAGCGCGGCCTTGAGGCGGCCGATGCGCGCGACCAGGGGCTTCAGCGCCGTGTCGTAGTGCTTCATCTCGGTCAGCCGCGCGCGCAGGTCGGTCGCGTCGGTGCGCAGCTGGTAGAAGGCCTCCTCGATCTCGGTGAGCCTCTTCTTGCGCGCGTTGCGGTCGAGCGAGCCGTCGGCGTCGGCCTCCTTGGCGGCGCGGTCGAGCGTCTCGAAGCGCGTGCGCAGGTCGTCGAGGTCGCCCTTCTTCTTCGAGGTCGGCTTGCGGTCGGAGAAGTAGTGGACCAGCTCGCCGCACTCCTCGAGCGCCTTCTCGATGACCGGCTTCTCCCGGGTGGCGTCGGCGAAGAGGCGGTGGACGTCCTCCTCCCGGTCGGACCCGATCCAGTAGACCAGCGCCGCCGCCGCCAGCGCCATCGCACCGAGGATGAACCACGCCTTCATGGGGGCGACGATAGCCGCGAAGCTCGTGCCCCCCGCGCACCCGGCCGCGCCGCGCCGCGCGGCGAGCGGATGCACGCCGTGACCCCGTGACGCCGCGCGCCTAGGATCGTGGCCCAACGGAAGAGGAGCTCGCGGAGCCGCGCTGATGGTCTGGATCGTCCCGCTGCTGGTCGCCGTGCTGTCGCAGGCGGCGAAGGATCCGACCGAAGACCAGATCCTCGACTTCAAGAAGTACTACAAGCCGTCGCGCTCCGTCCACGAGCGGGTCGAGGCGATCCACGTGCTCGACAAGCTCGACCGCGTCTCGGCCGCGGAGCTGCTGCTCGACGCGACGCAGGATCCGCAGTTCCCGGTGCGGCAGGCCGCACTCGAGGTGCTCGGCGGCTACAAGTCGAGCGAGGTGAAGGAGCTGCTGCGCAAGGTCGCCGGCGAGGAGAAGGGCGGCAAGCCGGGGCGGCGCGCCGCCGCGCTCGAGGCGCTCGGCCGCATCGGCGATCCGGCCGCGGCGCCGATCGCGGTGAAGTGCCTCGAGGCGAGCGACTTCGAGCTCAAGCGCGCGTCGGCGACGGCGCTCGGGAGGATCGGCGCGGCCGAGGCGGTCGCGGCGCTCGCGGCCTTCCTCGCGACGGCCGACCCGCCGCTGCAGACCGCGGCGCTCGACGCGCTCGCCCTCATCCGCAAGCCCGAGGGGTGCGTGGCCGCGGTGCTGCCGCTGCTCGACTCCAAGGAGTGGCAGGTGCGGTCGTCCGCGATCCAGTGCCTCGGGAAGCTGCGCGTGAAGGAGGCGGTCGAGCCGCTGATCGAGCGCCTGCGCAAGGACGAGGGGCGCCTGCGCGAGGAGGCGATGCTCGCGCTGCAGAGCACCACCGGCTTCGAGTACGGCGAGGACGCCGACCAGTGGCAGAAGTGGTGGGACGGCGTGAAGGCGAACTTCGTGCTGCCGACCGACGCCGAACTCGCCAAGCGCAAGGAGGTGCGCGCCGCCTCGAACAGCGCCTACGGCGGCGACAAGAAGACCATCGACTTCGCGGGGGTGAAGACCAAGAGCCGCCACCTGCTCTTCGTGATCGACACGTCGGGCTCGATGGAGGACCTGATCGCCGAGCCGAAGAACTTCAAGCTGAAGGACCGCGCCTACAAGTCGCTGATCAAGCTCGACATCGTGAAGGACGAGCTCTGCCGCACGGTCGACGCGCTCGAGCCCGAGGTGCGCTTCGACATCCTCACCTTCGCGACCGACGTGAAGTTCTGGAAGGGGACGCTGATCGGCGCCAACCTCGTGAACAAGTCGGCGGCCAAGGACTTCATCCAGCGCCTGAAGCCGATCGGCGGCGCGTCGCAGAACTTCAAGGCGCGCGCGGGGCTCGGCGGCTCGGCCGGGCTCGCGGGCGGCAAGACCAACACCTACGCCGCGCTGATGGCGGCCTTCGACGCCAGCAACCCCTCGGCGGGCTACGACAAGCGCTACACCAGCGACATCGACACGATGTTCGTCGTGAGCGACGGCGTGCCGTCGACCGGCGACTACGTCGAGAAGGACGACATCCTCGCCGAGGTGCGGCGCGTGAATTCGCTCCGCAAGATCGTCATCAACACGATCTCGATCGGCGAGATGGACCACGCGCTCCTGGAGCAGCTGGCCAATCAGAACGGCGGAACGGCCGTCGACCTCGGGAAGTGACGCGCGGCGACCGCGGCGCGGGCGGGAATGTCCGACGCGCGGAACCTTGAATCGGCGCCGGAGCGCCCCTAGGCTTCCGCCCCTTCCAAACCCGGTCGGGGCGTAGCTTAGCTTGGCTAGAGCGCAGCGTTCGGGACGCTGAGGCCGGAGGTTCAAATCCTCTCGCCCCGACCATTCTCATTGCTCGAAAGCTCGCGAAGTCGAGGCAGACCGCTCGCCGGCGTTTCCTCGTGCGCTACGTCATCGCGCCTGGCCCAGTCGGTGCGACACTACTCGTCCTTCTTGAACGGGTGCGCGATCGGGCTCCAGACCGCGTCGCGGAGATACTCGGGAAGGACGAGGAACTCGTGGCGCGGGAAGTCGAGGACGAGCGTCTGAATGTCCCTGACCTGCTTCGGCTCGTGCAGCAATCGGTCGAGCAGGGAGCGGTCTTCCGACTCCGGAGGCGTGTAGATGTTGCCTCCGAGGTTCATCCAAAGACGGTTTCCGTCGGGCGACCAAGTCGCCGGCGCGTAGTAGGACGGCTTCGCACCCGGCTGGCTTGGCTCGCGCCAGGCGAGACGCGATTGAGCGAGCGTGTCGAGATCCAGCCGCACGAGCTCCCAGTCGCGCAGGTAGGTCACGGTCTTGCTGTCCGGCGCCCAAGTGCACTCGTGCCCGCCGTCCGCGACGTCGATCGCGCCGCCGTTCTCGAGATCGATCACGACGAAGCGGGCTCGCGGCTCCACGAGCGTCGCGGCAATCTCGTCGGGACCGAGTTTGCGGGCAGGAGGCCCGCTCGCCGGCGACGCATCGCCTTCGCCGTCTTTCACTCCGTGTTCCAGGAGCAGCCAGCGCTCGTCCGGGGACAACGCCATGCCGCTCAGCCATAGCGGCATCTCGAGACGTTGACGATCGACGAGAGAGCCGTCGAGCCTGCGGACACGGAGACGCGCCCGGCCGCCCTTCCGCTCCTCGTCAACGAGGAGATAGAGCTCGCCGCGCTTGCGGGAGAAGTCCCACGCGTACGCGCGACCATGCCATTGTTCCACGGTCGCCGGCGGCGTCTCCGGCGGCGCGCTCGGGCCGCGGCTGGGAATCGAGACGAGCCAGTGGCCTCCCTTGCGACCGGCACGTCGTTGCCAGGGTGCCACCTCGTCGTTTGACTCCTCCTGCAGGAGCAGCAACAGTCGGGAGTCCTCCTCGAACATCAGGTGAGGCCGCAGGACCGGAGCGGGATCGAGATGCTGCAGCCCCTCGTAGTTCCAGACGTGGGTCGGGAGCTTCAGCAGCGGCGTGAGTGCGGTGCCCTTCACGTCGATCGCCGTGAGCTGCTTCGCGTGATCGAGCCAGGCGAAGCAGGTCGTAGCGTCGCGCGAAAACAAGATCCCGAGCGTGTTTCCCTCGCGGTGGCCCCAGGGTTCCCGGTAGACGATCCGCGGTTCAGCTGCGCCACTCTCGAGCACGGCGATGCCGACGTCCGGCACGACGAGCGCAGCATCCGGCCAGAGCGCGTCGCACTGCCGCCACGCTCCTGCGAGCGTGAGACGACGTCCGGTCGAAAGCTCGACGCTCGTCGTATTCGAGTTGCCCGCCGCCTCGCCCTGTGGCTCGGCAACAGAGGGAATGACGAAGGAGGCTGCGAGACCGGCAGCCAGCGTCCGCAAGGCCGAGTCCATTGGGCGCTCCAATTACTACTTCCTTCGCGCCATGATCTGCGCGGCTCGCATCGGAGCTCGTCTCAAGACCCGACTTTTGGGGCGCAACGACTCGAAGCCTCGATCATAGGGCAGACCTCGGCGAGATGTGATCCGGAGACCTTCGCGTATCCTCCCGATCCGGTCCGTATTCACGCGCGTTCAGTCGTTCCCGTGACCCACGCGCAAAGACCCGACAACGGACACGCGCCGCAGCGCGGCTCCGACCTGCGGCAGAGCGTCTGCCCGTGCCGGCGCAGCAGGTGGTGGGCGCGCGCGAGCCACGCGCAGTCGCGGCCCGCGATCTCGCCGGCGAGCGCGGCCGCGACGCTGCGATAGGTCGCGTCGTAGCCCTTCGCCTCCGTCCCGAAGCCGAGCCGCACCAGCGTGCGCAGGCCGTTGCTGTCGAGCGCGAGGAGCGGGCGCGCGCCGGTCATCAGAAGGATCTTCTCGGCGCCCGGCCGGCCGATCGCGGGAAACTTCTTCAACGCCGCGAGCGCCTCCTTCTCCGGTCGCGCGAGCACGGCATCGAGGTCGCCGCCGAACTCCTCCTGCACCCGCTCCGCGATCTCGTGCAGCCGTTGCGCGCGCAGCCCGGGGTGGATGCCGCCGATCCGCGTGATCGCCGTCAGTTCGGCGATCGGAACGGCCAGGATGCGTCCGGTCTGGAGGCGCGTCTTCTTGCGCAGCGCGGCGAACGCCTCGGCGCGCCGCGCGTCGTCGCACAGGTACCCGACCGTCTCCCACGCGAGCCACTCGAGCGCGCCGCGCGGCGGCGGCGGCTCCGGCTCGCCATGCGTGCGCGCGAGCGCCTCGACGATCTCCGCGAGCAGCGCCCGACCCATGAAGAACCGATTTCCCCCGACAAACCCGAGAGACGCCTACGCCGCCCGCTCCGCTCCGCCCGATCTTGGAGGCATTCTCCTCCTTCTTGTAGTCGGGGACCGGGATGGCGAAAGCCAGAACGGTCCTCGGCTATTTCCGGGGACCTCGTGCGCGGCCGCGCACGCGTCGCGACGCGCCGCCGCGCTCGTCGCACCGCCGCGCGCGCCGCCGAACCCTGGAAATTCCGTCGCGCCGCCGGTATGGCTGTTCCATGGCGCTCTCGGACAGAATCGTCACCACCGGCCTGACCTTCGACGACCTGCTCCTGCTGCCGGGCCGCAGCGAGGTCCTCCCGACGTCGGTCGACGTCTCGACGCGCTTCTCGCGCCGCGTCCACCTCGAGATCCCGATCTCGAGCTCGGCCATGGACACCGTGACCGAGGCCAACCTCGCCATCGCGCTCGCCCGGGAAGGCGGCATCGGGATCATCCACCGCAACCTGACGCCCGCCGACCAGGCGCGCCTGGTCGACCAGGTGAAGCGCAGCGCGAACGGCGTGATCCTCGACCCGGTCACGCTCGCGCCCGAGGCCGACGTCGCCCGCGCGCGCGAGCTCATGGAGAAGCACGAGATCTCCGGCATCCCGGTGGTCGAAGGCGGCAAGGTGGCCGGGATCCTGACGCGCCGCGACCTGCGCTTCGTCGAGAGCGGCGCGACCAAGGTCGCCGACGTGATGACGCGCCGGCTGATCACCGCGGCGCCCGGCACGACGCTCGAGCAGGCCAAGAAGATCCTCCACCAGGCCAAGGTCGAGAAGCTGCTCCTGGTCGACGGCGACGGGCGCCTCGCCGGCCTGATCACGATGAAGGACATCAAGCACCTCGACGAGTACCCCAACGCGTGCCGCGACGGCCGCGGCCGCCTGCGCGTCGGCGCCGCGGTCGGCGTCCACGACGACGAGCGCTACGACGCGCTGGTGAAGGCGGGCGCCGACGTGCTGGTGGTCGACACGGCGCACGGCCACTCGCTCAACGTGATCCAGTCGGTGCAGCGCCTGAAGCAGCGCCACGACATCGACGTCGTGGCCGGCAATATCGCGACGGCTGAAGCTGCGGCGGCGCTGATCGAGGCGGGCGCCGACGGGCTCAAGGTCGGCATCGGGCCCGGCTCGATCTGCACGACGCGCGTCGTGGCGGGCGTCGGCGTGCCGCAGTTGACCGCCATCGACGCGTGCGTCGGGCCGGCGGCGAAGGCCGACGTGCCGGTGATCGCCGACGGCGGCATCCGACATTCCGGGGACATCGTCAAAGCGATCGCGACCGGCGCGTCGTGCGTGATGCTCGGAGCCCTCTTCGCCGGCGTCGACGAGTCGCCGGGAGAGACGGTCCTCTTCCGCGGCCGGACCTACAAGCAGGTCCGCGGCATGGGGTCGATCGGCGCCATGATGGACGGCTCCGACCGCTACGGGCAGGGCAAGGTGCGCAACCGCGACAAGCTCGTGCCCGAAGGCGTCGAGGGGCTCGTGCCGCAGCGCGGAGCGCTGGCCGGCTTCGTCTACCAGCTCTGCGGCGGCGTGAAGAGCGGCATGGGCTACGTCGGCGCCGCGACCATCGCCGAGCTCCAGAAGAAGGCGAGGTTCGTGCAGGTGACGAGCGCCGGCCTGCGCGAGAGCCACGCGCACGACATCAAGATCACGCGCGAGGCGCCGAACTACTTCGCCGCCGACGCCGAGCAGTGAAATGCTCCGCCGCCAGCGCGTCCTGATCCTCGACTACGGCTCGCAGTACACCCACCTGATCACGCGCCGCGTGCGCGAACTCGGCGTCTACGGCGAGACGCTGCCGTGCTGGACGCCGTCCGACGCGGCGCCGACGCGCGACGACGGCCTGGTCGGGATCATCCTGAGCGGCGGCCCCAACAGCGTCTACGAGGCGGGCGCGCCGCAGATCGAGGACTGGGTGCTCGCGCGCGGCGTCCCGATCCTGGGCGTCTGCTACGGGCTGCAGGCGCTGAGCTTCAAGCTGGCCGGCGCGCAGGCCGTCGCGCCGGGCACACACGGCGGCGAGTACGGCCCGCAGACGGTCGAGCGCGTCGCGCCGGACGGCGGCGCGGGCGAGAGCCCGCTCTGGAAGGGCGTCTCCCCCTCGACGCGCGTCTGGATGAGCCACGGCGATCGCGTCGACCGGCTGCCGCCCGGCTTCGTGCTCACCGCGAAGTCGGGCCCCTGCCCGATCGCCGCGATGGAGGATCGCGCGCGCGGCCTCTACGGGATCCAGTTCCATCCCGAGGTGACGCACACCGAGGAGGGGAGAGCGCTGCTGCGCAACTTCCTCTTCTCCATCTGCGGCGCGAAGAACGACTGGGAGATGGGGTCGTTCCTCGACGAGACGATCCGGAAGGTGCGCGCCGACGTCGGGAGCGCGCGCGTCATCCTCGGCCTCTCCGGCGGCGTCGACTCGTCGGTGGCGGCGGTGCTGCTGCACCAGGCGATCGGCGACCAGCTCACCTGCATCTTCGTCGACAACGGCCTGATGCGCTCCGACGAGCCGCAGGAGGTGGTCGCGACGTTCCGCGGCCACTTCAAGATCGACCTGCGCGTGGTCGACGCCGGCGACCGCTTCCTCTCCGCGTTGAAGGGCGTCTCCGACCCGGAGCAGAAGCGCAAGATCATCGGCCGCGTCTTCGTCGAGGTCTTCGAGGACGAGGCGCGCGCGATCGCCGACGCGCGCTTCCTCGGCCAGGGCACGCTCTATCCCGACGTGATCGAGTCGGTGTCGCCCACCGGCGGGCCGTCGCACACGATCAAGACGCACCACAACGTCGGCGGGCTGCCGGAGAAGCTCGGGCTCGAGCTCGTCGAGCCGCTGCGCGAACTCTTCAAGGACGAGGTGCGCGAGCTCGGCCGGCGTCTCGGCGTCCCGGCGGCGATCCTCGAGCGCCACCCGTTCCCCGGTCCCGGCCTCGCCGTGCGCTGCGTCGGCGAGATCGACGCCGAGAGCCTGCGGCTGCTGCGCGCCGCGGACAAGATCGCCCGTCAGGAGCTCGAGAGCTCGGGCTGGATGAAGAAGACGGCGCAGGCGTTCGTCGTGCTGCTGCCGGTGCGCAGCGTCGGCGTGCAGGGCGACATGCGGACCTACGGCCGCGTCGCCGTGCTGCGCGTGGTCGACACCGAAGACTTCATGACCGCGGGCTGGGCCCGGCTCCCGCACGACCTGCTCGCGAAGATCGCGTCGCGCGTCACCAACGAGGTGCGCGGCATCAACCGCGTCGTCTACGACGTCACGAGCAAGCCGCCCGCGACCATCGAGTGGGAGTGAGCGCGTGGCCGCGCCGCAGGCGCGAGCTGCGCGAGAATCGCGGGCGCCGGTCGTGCGGAGCGTCCGCGCCCTCGTGCACGCGGCGGCGATCGCGCTGGTCGCGACGTGGCTCGCCGCGCCCGAGCGGACCGGGCCGTTCTTCGGCGCACTCGGCGGCGGGCTGGCCGCCGTCTCGCTCGGACTCGCGCTCGCGGCGCGGAGGCGACCGCGCCTCGCGGCGGCGCTCGAGCGGACACGACGCGGCCTCGACCTCGCGACGCTCGCGTTCGTCGCCACCTTCGGGCTCGCCGAGGTCGAGCTGCGCCTTCTCGCGCGCTGCGCCCCGATGCCGCTGCTCGCACCGCCCGACGCCCGCGCCGACGAGCTGCTGAGGGCGTGGCGCCTCGCGCCAGGAACGCCGACGCGCGGCGTCTTCGCGAACGCGCAGGGCTTCCTCGACGGGCCGTTCGCCGAGGAGCGCCGGCCCGGGACGAGGCGCGTCGTCGCGCTCGCCGACTCGTTCGGCATCGGGGTCGTCGACTACCGCGACAACTTCCTCACGCGCCTCGACGAGCTGTTGGACGCGCCGGCCGCCGCGTCCACGGCGCCCGCCGCCGCGCCCGCCGACACGGTCGAGGTGCTGAACTTCGGCGTGATCTGCACCTCGCCGCGCGAGTACCTCCAGCTCTGGCGCACCGAGGCCGTGCGCTACGCCCCCGACCTCGTGCTGCTCTGCTTCTTCACCGGCAACGACTGGGGGGTGAGCCGCGGCGCGTCGCTGCTGCACGCCGACTCGACCTTCCTGGTCGCCTTCACGCAGCGTCTCGTCCGGCTCGCGCGCGAGCACCGGGCGGCGGCGAGCGCGATCGCGAGGACCGGCGTCGCGCCGGCCGAGCTGCCGGTCCTCTCGCCCGAGTCGTTCCTCCGCATCGAGCGCGACCGCCTCGAATTCGCGCGCCGCGCGCCGCGCGCGAAGACCGCCGAGCAGTTCGAGGAGACCCTCGCCCTCTTCGCGACGATCGCCGCCGAGTTCGGCCCGAAGCTGCGCGTCGCGATCGTGCCCGACGAGTACCAGGTGAACGACGCGCTCTTCGCCGAGCTCGCGGGCGCCGCGGCCGCCGACTTCGACCGCGCGCTCCCGAGCCGCCGCCTCGCCGACGCGCTCGCCGCGCGCGGTGTCCCGTGCCTCGACCTGCGCGAGCCGCTCTTCGCTGCGCAGCGCGACGGCGCGACCTACAAGGTGCACGACACCCATTGGAACGAGCGCGGCAACCTCGCGGCGGCGCAGGCGCTCGCCGCGTGGCTCGCGCCGCAGCTCAAGTGACCTGCGTCGCCAGCGCGAGCCTCGCGGCTAGCGCGTGCGCCGCCGTTCAGCCGAGCACGCCGTAGTCGTAGGCCGCGGCGTTCTTGCGCCCCTCCTTGAAGCGGCGCGGCGAGAAGAAGCGCGGATCGAGCGGGGCCGGGTCGCCGCCGAGCAGAAGCGCCGCGACGCCGCGCCCGACGCTCGGGCCGAGCTTGAAGCCGTGGCCCGAGAAGCCGCTCACCACGAAGAGCCCCTCGATCCCCTCGACCGGACCGATCAGCGCCTGGGCGTCGGGCGTGACCGTGTAGAGCGCCCCGCAGCCGCCCCAGCAGGTCGCGTCGGCGTAGGCCGGGACGCGGCGCGCGAGGCGGGCGCGGCAGTCGGCGAGGAAGCGGCCGCTCGCCCCCTCGTCGTAGTCGTCGGGATCCTCGACCGGCTCGTCGTGCGCGAACGAGAGCAGGCCGACGCGCGTGAGGCCGCTCGCCTCCGACTTCCAGTAGGTGCCGTTCGGGAGGTCGGCGCAGATGCGCTCCTCGACTCCGAACTCGCTCGGCGGGGCGAAGAACGCCTGCTCGGGACGCACGACGCGCAGCGGCAGCTCGAGGCCGAGCCGCTGCATCAGGAGCGCGGCCCACGGGCCGCCGCAGTTGACGAGCATGCGCGTCGCGACGCGCGAGCCGTCGGCGAGGACGACGCCCTTCACGCGCCGCGCCTCGTCGACCTCGACGTCGGCGACGCGCGCCCCTTCGACCAGCGTCGCGCCCGCGGCCCGCGCCTGCGCCGCGATCGCCGGCAGCGTGAGGCCGGGATCGACGAAGCCGGCCTCGTGCTCGAACGCGCCGACGAGCGAATCCTCGAAGCGCGCGCGCGGCTCGAGCCGGCGCAGCCCCGTCGCGTCGAGCAGGTCGACCAGCACGCCGCAGCTACGCTGCAGCGCGACGTTCCCCTCGAGGTTCTCGCGGTCGCGCCGGTGCGCGAGGAAGAGCATCCCCGGCCGCCGGAAGCCGATCCCGGTCCCGGTCGCCGCCAGGAGCGTCGCGTCGAGCTCCGCGTACTCCGCGAGGCTCGCGCGCGCCATCCGGATCAGCGTCTCGTGCGAGTAGTGCTGGCGCAGGATCGCGCCCGACTTCCCCGACGAGCCGTGCCCGAAGCGCCGCTGCTCGAAGAGGAGCACCGACCCGGCGCGCTCCTGCGCCAGCCGCCACGCGACGTGCAGCCCCATGATCCCGCCGCCGACCACGACGAAGTCGGCGTTCGCGGGCTTCCCGCCTGCGGTCCGCGGTGACGTCTTCGGCTGCGGATCCAGACGCGTCGTCGTCACGTCCGGCGCCTACTTCGCCGGACCGGCCGGACCGAGCTTCTGGAGCAGGAGCTCCTTGATCAGGTTCGGGTCGCCCTTGCCCTTGGTGGCGCGCATGACGCGGCCGAGGAGGGCGTTGAGCGCCGTCTCCTTGCCGCCGCGGTAGTCGCCGACGATCTTCGCCTCCTGCTGCAGCACCTCGTCGACGGTCGCGCCGAGCGAGGAGGCGTCGCGGATCTGCAGCAGGTCGAGCGACTGCGCGGCGGCGGCCGCCTTCGCGCCCGTGTCGAGCATCTGGCGCAGCACCTTCTTGGCGGCGAGGTGGGAGAGCTCGCCGCGCTCCGCCATCTTCACGAGGTCGACGAGGTCGGCGGGCGTGGTCTGGAGCGTCTCGAGCTCGCGCTTCGACTCGGTGAGCCAGCCCAGGACCTCGCCCTGTACCCAGTTCGCGGCCGCCTTGGGCGGCAGGCCGGCGGCGACGACCGCCTCGAAGAAGCGCGCGGTCGCCGGCTCCTCGGTGAGGACGCGTGCGTCGTACTCGGTCAGCCCCCACGCGTCGCGGTAGCGCGCGCGCTTGACCAGGAACGACTCGGGCAGCGCCTTCCTCAGCCGCTCGACGCGCGCCGGGTCGATCTCGAAGACCGGCAGGTCGGGGTCGGGGAAGTAGCGGTAGTCGTCAGCGCTCTCCTTCACGCGCATCGAGACGGTCGTCCCCTCGGTGTCGCGGAACGAGCGCGTCTCCTGGACGATCTTCCCGCCCGACTGCATCGCCTCGGTCTGGCGCGCGATCTCGAAGACGAGCGCGCGCTCGACGTTGCGGAACGAGTTGATGTTCTTGATCTCGACCTTCGTGCCGAGCTTCGTCTCGCCCACCGGCCGGATCGAGACGTTGGCGTCGCAGCGCAGCGACCCCTTCTCCATGTCGCACTCGGAGACGCCGGCGAAGCGCAGCAGGCGGCGCAGCGCCTGCAGGTAGGCCGACGCCTCGGCGGAGGAGGCGAGGTCGGGCATGCCGACGATCTCGACGAGCGGCACGCCGGCGCGGTTCAGGTCGACCAGCGAAGAGCTCGTTTTTTCGGGATGGAGTGCCTTGCCGGCGTCCTCCTCCATGTGGACGCGCAGGACACGAGCGCGTTTCGTCGCCCCCTTCTCGACCTCGAACTCGAGGAAGCCGTGCTCGCACAGCGGCTCGTCGTACTGGCTGATCTGGTAGCCCTTCGGCAGGTCGGGATAGAAGTAGTTCTTGCGATCGAACTTGGTCTTCGCGCGGATCGTGCAGGAGAGCGCGAGCCCGACCGTGATCGCGAGGTTCAGCGCCTCGTCGTCGAGCACCGGCAGCGAGCCGGGCTGCGCGGTGCAGATCGGGCAGATGCGCGAGTTGGGTTGCCCGCCGAAGCCCGCCTCGCAGCCGCAGAAGAGCTTCGTCTTCGTCGCGAGCTGGCAGTGGACCTCGAGCCCGATCACCGGCTCGAAGGCGGTCTTCGTCTCAGCGGCCACGCGACGCCCCTCCGTTCGTCGGAGCCGGCGCCGAAGCCGGATCGCACGGAACGAGGTCGAGCGCGAGCAGCTTCTCGAGCTCGCGCGCGACGCGCAGCATCCGGAAGTCGGAGCAGGCCGGCCCCTGCAGCTGCGCGCCGATCGGCAGCCCGCCCTTCGTCGTTCCGCAGGGGATCGAGAGGGCGGGCAGGCCGGCGAGCGGCGCGGGCGCGGTGAAGACGTCGCAGAGGTACATCTGCACCGGATCGGACGCCTTCTCCCCGATCGGGAAGGCGGCGGTCGGCGCGGTGGGACCCAGCACGAAGTCGCACTTCGTGAACGCCTCGGTGAACTCCTGCAGGATGCGCTGCCGCACCTGCAGCGACTTCTTGTAGTAGGCGTCGAAGTAGCCGGCCGAGAGCGCGAACGTCCCGAGCATGATGCGGCGCTTCACCTCGTCGCCGAACCCCTGCGCCCGCGTGAGGCCGTACATGTGCGACAGCTCGCGCGCGTCGGCGCGCGGGCCGTAGCGCACGCCGTCGAAGCGGGCGAGGTTGCTCGACGCCTCCGACGTGACGACGAGGTAGTAGGTCGGGATCGCGTAGGGCGTGAGGGGGAGCGCCAGCGGGACGAGGCGCGCACCCGCCTTCACCAGGAGCTGCTCGCAACGCTCGACTGCGGCGCGCACCTCGGGCTCGACGCCTTCGACCTTGTACTCGGCCGGGACGCCGACCTTGAGTCCCGCGAGCGTCGGCGCCGGCGCCTTCGCGAGCGGCGCGAGGTCGACCTTCCGAGAAGTCGAGTCCCGCGGGTCATGCCCGCCGATCACCTCCATGAGCAACATCGTGTCGTCGACGTTGAGCGCGAGCGGCCCGACCTGGTCGAGCGACGACGCGAAGGCGATCAGCCCGTAGCGCGAGACGAGGCCGTAGGTCGGCCGCAGTCCGACCACGCCGCACAGCGACGCCGGCTGGCGCACCGAGCCGCCGGTGTCGGAGCCGAGCGCGAGCGGCGCGAAGCCGGCCGCGACCGCCGCCGCCGAGCCGCCGCTCGAGCCGCCCGGCACGCGCGCGAGGTCGCGCGGGTTGCGAGTCGTGCCGTAGCCCGAGTTCTCCGTCGACGCGCCCATCGCGAACTCGTCGAGGTTGGTCTTGCCGAAGACGACGCCGCCCGCGGCGCGGATGCGCGCGACGACCGTCGCGTCGTAGGGGGGGCGGTAGTCGGCGAGGATCTTCGACGCGCAGGTGGTCGGCACGCCGCGCGTGCAGAGGTTGTCCTTGATCGCGACCGGGACGCCGAGCAGCGCGCCGCTCGCGTCGCCGGCGGCGACGCGTCGGTCGACCGCGTCGGCCTCGGCGCGGATCGCCGCGGGGTCGAGGTGGAGGAAGGCGTGGACCGTCCCGTCGTGGCGCGCCGCGCGCTCGAGGTAGTGGTCGGCGACGTCGCGCGCGCTCACCTTGCGGGAGCGCACCGCGTCGGCGATCGCGCGCGCGGAGCGCGTGAGCTCGGGGGGGAGCCGCGCCATCGACGCCGTCACTCGAGCACGCGCGGGACGCGAAAGAACTCGCCCTCCGCGCCGCGCGAGAGATTCACGAGGCCGGCCGGATCCGGCCACGGCGCCGCCACGTCGGGACGCACGGGACCCTTGAGCTCCGGCGGATGGGACGCGGGCGGCACGCCTTCGGTCGCGACCTCCCGCAGCTTCTCGAAGTACCCGAGGATCGCCGTGAGCTGCGACGCGAAGCGGTCGACCTCGGCGTCGGCGAGCTCGAGCCGGGCGAGGCTCGCGATCCTGCGCACTTCGGCGCCGTCCATCCCTCCCTCCGTTCCTGGGAAGGCCGCCACCCTAGCAGACCCGTCGCGAATCGGGAGGGGAGCTCCACGGCGGGGGCGCCGCGTTGGTCGCGGGTGCGGCCGCGGGTAGCATCCCGCCCTTCGCATCGCGCGGCGGACGCGACGCCGCGCCCTCCATCAGGTCAGGCCCGCCCCGGAATGCTCGACCGCGTCAACCCCTCGGTGATCGGGTACGCCCTGAACATCGTGGGGCTCTTCTTTCTCGCGTCGGCGATCACCTTCAAGCGCCCGCGCCGCCAGGTCGAGGAGCTGCTCGGGATCGAACGGTCGCGCTCGCTCTACGCGATCCGCGAGCAGATCGTCAACCAGACCCAGACCTACATCGGGTTCGGGATCCTCGTGGTCGGCTTCGTCCTCGTGATGATGGAGGCGCTCGAGCGTCGCGCGTCGCAGCCGGCGCCCGCCGCCGGCCCCGAGCCGGTCGCCGCCGGCTGGATCTTCGCCATCCTGCTCGGCGCGGTCGCCCTGACCACGCTCGTGCTCAAGGTCGTCCAGCGCGGCTTCGTGAAGTCGAAGTTCCGGCGCATCGTCCGCGAGGTCGTGCGCGACTCGAAGTTCAACCTCGAGAAGAACCCGACCCTCGCGGTGCAGATCGGCGAGCTGCTCTACATCCCCAAGCAGCCCGACCAGTCGGTCACCGACTACGTCGCCAAGGTCCGCAGCGCGCTCGGCGTCGAGCCGGGCGAGGCGGGGCGCGCCAAGACGCGGCCGGCCTGACGTCCCGTCACCGCGCGTCGCGCGCGGCGTCTTCCCGAGCGATGGGAGCGGAGCCGGTCTTCCACGACGTCACGCGGGCGCTGCGCGAGCTGGCCGGCGCCGCGCTCGACCTGCTCTACCCCTTCGAGTGCCTCGTCTGCGGCGCCTGCGACGGGCCGGCGCGTCCGCCCGCGCTCTGCCGGGCGTGCGACGAGGCGCTGCCGCGCCGCGACCCGCGGCGCCCGCCCCCGATCGGCGCCGGTCCGCTCGCCGGCCGCGTCGTCGCGCTCGCGCTCGCGCCGCCGGCGAGCGACCTCGTCTACCAGCTCAAGTACGGCGGCGCGGTCGCGGCGGCGCTGCCGCTGGCCGCGGCGCTCGAGGCGGCGGTGCGCGCCTGCGGACTCGAGCGGGACATCGACGCGCTCGTCCCGGTGCCGGTCTTCTGGCTCAAGGCGTGGCTGCGCGGGGTCGACCACGCCGGCGCGCTCGCCGCGGAGCTCGCGCGCGGACTGCACGTTCCCGTGCGTCGTCTGCTGTCGCGGCGCCGCCCGACGGTCGCGCAGGGGCAGGCGCGCTCGCCGGCGGAGCGGGCGCGCCAGGTCCGGGACGCCTTCGCGGTCCGCTCGCCGCGCCGCGTGCACGGGCGCGCCCTCGCGCTGGTCGACGACGTCGTGACCTCGGGTGCGACCGCCCAGGAGTGCGCGCGCGTCCTGCTCGCCGCAGGGGCGCGCCGCGTCGTCCTCTTCGCAGCGGCGGGGAACGGCTGAGAGCTTTCCGGGAGTTCAGCTCCCGGCGCCGCGGATCTCCTCGCGCAGCAGGCGCAGGTCGCGGACGAACTGCTGGATCGCCTTCTGGTCGTCGGCGTGGATGTCGCCGAAGTCGGCGGTGACCTTGATGCCGTCCGTCTCCTTCACCGCCGCGCGCACCGTGCAGGGGAAGTCGAAGTAGTAGGCGCGCCGGAAGAGCGGCAGGCGGAACTTCGCCTTGATGGGGGTCCCCTCCGCGAACATCGCGAGCGCGCCGGGCGCGACGAAGGTGATCGCGTTCTCTTCGAGGGTCGCCATCTTCGCGACGCCGCTGGTGGCGAGGTACTGCTTCTGGAGGTCGTCGTCGACGAAGCGGACCAGGACGGCGTTGTCGGCGGGGAGGTCGACCTTCTCCGGACTCTGCGCGCGCAGCGCCTTGGCGCCCTCGTCGTCGCTCTTGAACGACTTCAGGATCGTGCCGAGCCCCAGCATCTCCAGCGTCTCGCGGACGCGCTGGCTCGGCTCGGAGACGACCAGGTCGCCGCCGAGCCCACGCAGCCGCTTGCGCGCCTTGATCAGGCTGCCGACCGCCGTCGAGTTGATGAAGAGGACGAGGCGGAGGTTCACGACGAGGTTGAGCGTGCCGCCCTGCACGATCCCCTCGACCTGCTCGAGGAAGGGGTTGGCCGCGAACGAGTCGAACTCGCCGGTGAGCGTCAGGCAGGCGACTCCTTCGTCGAGCACGGCTCGTTGGATCTTCATCGTCTCTCTCGTGGCGAGTGGGGGCGAAGGGTCTGAAGGAGGACGCTGCATTGTGCCTGCACGGGGAGGAGGGTCAAGGCGCCGCGTGGACCGATCCGCCGTCGTCAGTAAGATCGCGCGCCCCCGAGCAGCGCAAACGCGGCGATCCGCCGCGCGCGACGCGCCGGACCGAATCGGGACCCGACCCTGTCGCCCACTCCGTTCAAGCTGAAGAACCTCTTCTCGCGCCTCGGCCGCAAGGACACGCGGGACGAGTCGGGGACATCCCTCGGCGGGGGTTCGCCCTCGAAGTCGCTCTCCGGGAGCTCGTCGACCTCGTCGAACGAGTCGTCGACCTTCCTCACCGGCGACGACCGCATCGACAGCCGCAACGTCCGGCTCCTGCTCGAGACGATGGCCGACCTGATCTCCGACCACGACCCGGCGGGGCTGGTCTCGAAGATCGTCGACCGGGCGATCCGCGCCGTCCGCGCCGAGCGCTGCATCCTGCTGCTCAAGGACGCCGACGGCACGCTCCAGGCCGCCGTCGCGCGCGACGAGCGCGGCAAGGACCTCGGCGCGGACTTCCGCTACTCGACGTCGCTCGCGACGAAGGCGTTCGAGCAGCCCGAGTGCCTGATCCGCAGCATCGGCGACAGCGACCAGCCGCGCGACCTCTCCGCCTCGGTCGTCGACCTGAAGCTGCGCGCGGTCATGTGCGTGCGCCTCTCCTTCAAGGACGACGTGCTCGGCGTGATCTACGTCGACTCGCGCGCGACCGAGCGGCAGTTCACGTCGAAGGATTCGCGCTTCTTCGAGGCGCTGGCGCGCGCCATCTCGATCGTGCTCGAGAACGCCCGCCTGCTGCGCGCCGCCCTCGAGCGTGAGCGCCTCCAGCGCTCGCTCGAGATCGCGCGCGAGGTGCTCGCGGCGCTGCTCCCGAAGGACCCGACCGACCTCACCGGCTACGACCTCGCGGGCGCCTCGATCCCGGCCGAGACGGCGGCCGGCGACTACTACGACTTCGTGCGCTGCCCCGACGGCCGCATCGGCATCGTGGTCGGCGACGTGACCGGCCACGGCGTCGGGCCGGCGATGGTCATGACCGGCGCGCGCTCGGCGCTGCGCGTCCTGTTCCGCGACGGCCACGACGAGGCGGCCATCCTCACGCGGCTGAACGACCTGCTCGTCGAGGACCTCGGCGACGGTCGCTTCATGTCGATGGTGATCGGACGGCTCGACCCGAAGGCGCGCACGCTCACCTACGCGAACGCGGGGCAGACGCCGCCGCTCCTGCTGCGCAAGGCGGGTGGCGCGACCAGCCTGCCGACGGGCGCGGCCGCGCTCGGCATCGAGACGGGCATCGCCTACCAGGCGGCGCCGCCGGTCACGCTGGCGCCGGGCGACGTGCTCGTCTGGTACACGGACGGCATCGTCGAGGCGCGCGACGCGGGCGGCAACCTGTTCGGGCTCGAGCGCATCGAGAGCCTGCTGCGCGCGAATCCCGGCGCGAGCGCGCGCCAGCTGATCGACCTGCTGCGCGCCGAGGTCTCGAAGTTCGTCGGCGCCGACCGCTTCGAGGACGACCTCACGCTGGTCGTGCTGCGCGCGACCTGACCCCGCGCGGCGCGCCGGAGACGGAGCCCGTAGACGGAATCTTGGCGAACGACTTCGACCTCGTCCTGCGCGACGTGAGCGTGCCCGCCGCGGCGCTCGTCGCGCCCGGGCCCGCGCCGCAGCACGCCCCCTCCGGCCCGCCCGTCCGGCTCGACGTCGGCGTCCGCGGCGGGCGCATCGCCGCGCTCGAGCGCGGACTGCCGCGCGGCGCGGAGGAGGTCGCCGCCGCCGGCGCGCTGCTGCTGCCCGGCTTCATCGACAACCACGTCCACTACCGCGAGCCGGGCGCGGACGCCAAGGAGGGCTACGTCACCGGCTCGGCCGCGAGCGCGCGCGGCGGCGCGACGACGATCGGCGAGATCCAGAACAACCGGCCGCTCTTGACGACGGCGTCGCAGTGGCGCGCGAAGGTCGTGTCGGTCGAGGCGCGCTCGCGCGTGCGCGTGCTGGCGTACGGCTGCGCGGTCGCCGGGAACCTGCGGGAGCTGCGCGAGCTCGCGCGCGTCGCGCCGGGCGTGAAGCTCTTCATGGCGGGGGATCCCGACCTCGAGGTGAGCGAGCTCTCCGCGCTGCGCGCCGTCTTCACCGAGGTCGCGGCGGCGGACGGCCTGCTCGTGCTGCACGCCGAGCACGGGCCGACCGTGCGCGAGGGGCTGAAGCGCTTCGGCGAGCGCGCCGTCGACTTCTCGCGCGCCCGCTCGGTCGAAGCGGAGCAGATCGCCGTCGAGCGGTCGATCGAGCTCTGCGCCGCGACCGGCGCGCGCATCCACCTCTTCCACGTCTCGTCGGCCGCCGCGTGCGACGCGATCCGCGCCGCCAAGGCGCGCGACCTGCCGGTGAGCGCCGCCGCGTGCGCCCACTACCTCCTGTTCACCGACTCCGACGTCGCGGAGCGCGGCGCGGTGCTCAAGTGCAATCCGTCGATCAAGAGCGCCGACGACCGAATCGCGCTCCGCGCGGCCGTGCGCGACGGCGTGCTCGACGTGGTGCAGAGCGACCACGCTCCGCACCCGCGCGACGAGAAGGAGCGCGCGTTCGGGCTCGCGCCGTCGGGCATCCCCGGCGCCGACGTCTTCCTGCCGCTCTGGCTCTCGCTGGTCGACGAAGGCGTGCTCGACCTCGACGCCCTCGTCGCGCGCGGAGCGCTCGGGCCGGCGCGGCTCCACCGGCTCGACGACCGCGGCCGCATCGGCGTGGGCGCATGGGCCGATCTTGTCCTGATCGAGGAGGCGGCGTGGACCGTCGCCGAGGAGGACTTCGCGTCGAAGGCGAAGCTCTCGCCCTACGTCGGGCGGACGTTTCGCCGCCGTCCGGCGCAGGTGTGGGTGGGGGGGAAGCTCGTCTTCGATCGTGCGCGGAGTGAAGACCTCGCCGCGCTCGAGCGGGCGGCGCCGCCGCCGCTGCAGGCGCTCGGCGCGGGCGGCGGCGGGCCGGCCAGCTCCGTCTGCTGCTGAGTCGAGCGAGCGAGGGAGCCGCCGCCATGTCCGACGCGCAGGACCTCACGAAGACCGCGACCTGGAAGCACAAGTCGCCGCGCCCGACCGTCGACTCGATCGTCGTGCGCGCCGGCAAGGTCCTGATGGTCCGCCGCAAGTGGCCGCCGCCCGGCTGGGCGCTGCCCGGCGGCTTCGTCGACGTCGGCGAAACGCTCGAGCAGGCGGTCTGTCGCGAGACCCTCGAGGAGACGGCGCTGCGCGTGACGAAGCTCCGCCAGTTCCACACCTATTCCGACCCGCGCCGCGACCCGCGCCAGCACACCGTCGGGACGATCTTCGAATGCGAAGCCGACGGCGAGCCCGTCGCCGGCGACGACGCCGCGGCCGTGCAGTGGTTCGCCTTCGACCAGCTGCCGCCCGACATCCCCTTCGACCACCGGCAGATCCTCGAGGACTTCAAGGCGAGGAAGTACCCGGGCGGATTCGAGGCGGCGCCGACACCGCGGAAGTGAGGGCGCGGCGCGCGGCGGCCTAATTCCAGTCGATCATCGCGTCGATCGCGCTGTTCTCGACGACGTTGACGTACGTCTCGCCATGTCCGTGATGGTCCGAGTCGGAGACGTAGAGCCACGTCCGGCCCACCGGCAGATCGGTCAGCGTGATGCGCCCGTCCGAAGGCAGCGCGAGGACCTGGGTGTTCCCCATCAGCAACTCGGGGAACGACGCCGAGAAGCCGGGATCGACGAAGAAGCCGACGAACAGGCGAAGTCCGTCTCCCGGTTCCTCTCCGTCGGGACCCGTGACGCGAACGCGCACGGTTCCGCGCGGCACGCGCAGCGGTGGCACGCCGCGCTTCACGTCGTCCGCGCTCAGGACGCGGCTCGCGACGTACCACGGCCGCGTCGTCTCGGCGCCGGCGAGGTCGAATGCGTGTCCGTCCTCGGAGAGCAGCACGAGGTACTGCTTCGCGTCGGGCAGATCGACGGCGAGGCGGCCGTCGACGAGGTCGACGTCGTCGTGGTGGGGGAGCCCGCTCGCGTCGAGGTAGAGGATCGCGGCGCGCTTCGCGCCGGGCCGTGCCTTGTCGACGACCGGCGCGTCGAGCCGGCGGCGGCCCTTCGCCTCGCGCCACGGTTCGAGGACCAGCGAACGGTCTGCGCCGGTCAGAGTGAGGCGGACCACCTGCGGCACGGCGGGGCTCTCGTCGGTGCCGAGCAGTCCCATCGCATCCGCGAACCAGTCGCGCTCGCCGTCCGGAGGCCGCAGTGCGAGCAGCGCATAGTCGCCGGGCGGCAGTGCCGGGAAGGAGAAGCGGCCGTCGTCGTCGGGCGCCGTGGCGAGCGTGCCGGCGTCGGGCGCCGGCGCGCCCCGCCGCTGGAGCACGACCTCGAACGACGTCGGCTCCTCGTCGGCCTCGAAATGGACTTCTCCTTCGACGGTGAGGCCTCGCTCGAGGTCGACGACGAGCGGCGGAGGGTCGGACTCCCCCAGTTCCACGGCGACGATCCTCGAGACGAACCCGGTCGCGTCGACGACGAGTTCGTGCGCGCCGGCCGCGATCGGTCCGAGCGTGAATGCGCCGTCGCGGTCACAGAGCGCCGCGCGGACCGCGCCGCAGACCTGCCACGTGAACATGTTGCATGCGCGGCCCGGCCCAGGCCCGATTTCGTGCACGCGCGCGCCAGGGATCGGCGCGCCTTTCCCGTCGCGCACCGTGCCGCGTAATCGCCGGCCGCGCTCGAGCGCGAGCGTCAGCGGTTCGGCAGTCGAGAGCTTCTCTGGATCGAACGGGCCGAGCCGCGTGCGCGCGTGGTCGCGGGCGTCGACGATCACTCGGAATCGTTCCGACTGCTGCTCGCGCGGCATGCGGTCGTCGCCGGTCGGATGCCCACGCGGAGGGGAGAGGAGAATCTCGCCGTGCATGCCGTCGGCCGAGAGCGACGCGATGCCGCGCGTCGGCGCGTCGCGGCCGCCGCGTCCCGATCCTGACGGAGGGCCGTCGACCTCGCCGTCGACGACGAGCAACTCGGTCGCGCGCACCGGCGAACCGTCGACGGCGTCGACGAAGCGGACCGCGAGCGGCGGGCGGCAGGTCGCGAGGACGAATTCGACCTCGCGGGTGCCCGTTGTGATCGTCACGGTCCGCGTCGACTCGCGGGCCAGGTCCGGCAATCCACCCGGTGCGTCGGCGTAGAGAGTCCGCGTTCCGTCGGGGAGATCGTGGAAGTCGACGACGCCGTCCTCGTCGGTCATCGCCTCGCGGAGCAGCGTCGCCGCGTGCTCGGCGATCGACGTACGAGCACTGACCCGCACACCAGCGAGCACGTGTCCTCCGGGGTCGCGGACGCGCACGCGCAGCGAGACGCCCTCTTCGAGGCGCAATTCGACCGGAGGCGCAGTCTCGTCGAAGGCGACGTCGATCGCGACCGCCTCGCGCCCTGCTCGTGAGCGGGCGAGGATCCAGTTCCTGCCCGTTCGCTCGAGCGGTAGTACGGCGCGACCCTGCGCGTCGGTGTCGCCGCGACGCGTCCGGGAGTTCGCCCAGAGGTATCCGATCGTGTCCGGCCATGGTCCGACGAAGAGCGCGGCTCCGCCGACGTTCGCGCCACGCGCGTCGGTGACGTGGACGCGGACGCCACCGCCGCGCGCGAGCACGACGTCGTGCAGGCGCACGACCGCGCCCGCACCAAGCGTGGCGCCGCCGTAGCGGTCGGGCGGGACGGCGCGCGACTCCGTCCGGTATCCCTCCGCGGCGATCGCGAGCGTGTAGGGCAGCCCGCTCCGCAGCCCGCGGATCATGAAGCGACCGTCGACGTCGGAGGCCGCCGACACGCGCGGCGGTACGCAGGGAGCGTCCCAGAATCCGTGGGCGCGCAGCTCCTCGGCGACGACGTGGCCAACGCCGTCAACGCGCGTCGACCCGTCGGGAAGTGTGCACTCGACGCGCGCGCCCTCGATCGGCTTTCCGCGCTCGTCGACGACGCGGCCGGTGACGGCGATCGAGCCGGCGAATACGACTTCGTCGACGTCGGCGGTCGACGTCGAGCGCGGCGCCTCGGCGACGTCGCCGGCGCGGGTCGCGTCGGAAGGCGTCGACGCGCCAGGCGTGCCGCCGGTCGGCGCGGCACGCGCGACCGCTCGCGAGGCGTCGATCGGCGCGGGCCCCTTCGCATCCCCGCGCCACGCGCGCCATGCGACGAACGAGAGGCCCGCGACTGCGAGGACGGCGACCGCGAGTTTCAGCTTCCCGCCCATGGCCAACACCTCCGGAAGCAGACGACCGACGAGCGGCGGCGCGGCGATCGGCGCCAGTGGCGGGAGCGCAGATGCGATCCACGCGTGGAGCTCGCCGCCGGGACGTCGTTCGACTTCGAAGCGCGCACGCAGCCGCTCGAGGCCGCGCCGCAGCCGCGTGTGCACCGTCTTGGACGGGACGCCCATGCGCGTCGCGATGCGAGCCGGCGTCTCGTCCTCGAAGAAGCGCAGCAGCAGCGTCGCGCGGTAGGGCTCGTCGAGCGCGAGCACCGAGTCGACGATCCGCCGGTGCAGCTCCGCGTGCGCGACGACGTCGGCGACGTCGGGTTGCGCTTCGGACACGGCGGCGGCGTGTTCGCGGCGCTCCGCGGCCGCGTCGTGGCGTCGCCGCTGCAATGCGAAACGCGCGACGACGCGCGCGAGCCATGCGCGCAGCGACCGTACGGTCGCCGCGTCGCGCGGCGGCCGTTCGAGCGCGCGCAGCCACGTCTCCTGCGCGAGGTCGTCCGCGGCCGCCTCGTCCGAGACGAGACGGAACGCGAGCGCCTTCACCCAGCCTGCGTTCGCGAGCAGCCGGTCGACGTCGGGCGGCATCGGCATCAAGTCCATCCGGCCGAGAGATGCCGCCGGAGCCCGGGATTCTTCAGGCGGCGCTACGAATCACGTCCGGGTGTCGGTGCGCGTCGAGTCAGGAAGACCTTGGACCTCCCGGTCATCGCGCGGCGGCGGCGTACACGAGCTGCTTCCCGGGTTCGGCGTGGGCGTCGATGCGTCGGACCAGCTCGCGCGCGGTGTCGGCGGCGACGTTGCCCTCCGGCAGGCTGCGCGCGAGCTCCTCGAGCTTTCCGCGCGCCTGCGCCACGGCGGCGGCGTCGGTCGCGGCGGCGTCGTGCCACTGCAGCCAGACGCGCGCGACGCGGACGTATTCGGCTTCGAAGGCGTCGGGCTTCTCGCGCAGGTAGCGGTCGAGCCGCTCGGGCAGCGTCTCGACGCTGCCGCGGCTGCCGTCGTGGAACTGTCCGAGGTGCCAGAGCTTCGCGTCGATCGGCGCCATCTCCTCGAAGGCGTGGACCGAGCGGGTGAGGTCGCCGATGCGCGGAGCGGCGCTGATGCGATGCCGCCACGGCACGTAGCAGGCGGTCCGGCCGAAGCGCGCGACGACGCCTCCGTGCGCGTCCTTCGCGGTCACCTGCAGCAGGTAGACGTTGCCGGCGCCGAGCTTCAGGTCGCCGACGCCCTTCGCGCCGAGCGACCAGGCGTGCTCCTTCGTCGACGCCGTCGCCGTCACGAGACGCGCCATCGTGTCCGCGCCGCCGATCGCACCCTTGCCAGCCGGGAAGCTCAGCGACAGCTCGACCTCGTACTCGATCGCGCCGGTCGCGTCGCTCTCCGGAACCGCCGGCCAGGTGAGCACGAAGTCGTTCGTCGTGATCGCCTGACCCTGGGCGACGTTCATCGCGAGGTGGGGGCGGACGACGAGATGCGGCCCCTGCGTCGTCGTTCCGCTCGAGAGTCCGTAGCCCTCGCCCCATCGGTAATGGTCGAGCACAGGCGGGCCGTCCCCCTCCTGCGTCCAGAGATCCCACTGCGAGCCGGGCTCGGTGAAATTGGCGGTCGGGACCATCACTTCGATCGCGACCTCGATCGGCGGCAGCTTTTCGAAACGGGCGACGCCCGAATCGTCGGTGACGGCGTAGCGGGTCTGCGCGCGATCGTCGGCGGAGTAGCCGAAGCCGACGTCCTTGTGGACCGTGTCGTCGCTCAGCGGAGTCGGGTCCAGCAGCAGCGTCCGGGTCTCGATGCCGGTCGAGATGAAGTTCGCCTCGGGCGGCTTCTGCCGCAGCAGGACGTGCGCGCCGCGCAGACCGCGGCCGCTGGTCGCGACGTGGACTTCGAAGCTGCAATCGCCGCTGCGCAGCGACGGATCGCACGGCTGCCAGCTCTCGGCGAGCGCGCCCCAGTCCTTGGGCGGCGCGGTGAGCCACGGACGCTGGTCCGCGGGGATCGGCGGCTGGCCGAGCTCGGCGAGCGCGGCGTTCATCCCGTCCCAGTCGCCGCGCAGCAGCGCGATCTTCGCGAGCCCGCGCGTCGCGCGCGACCCGACGGGCGTTCCCTTTTCCGCGTTCGCCTGCGCGAGACGCAGCGCATCGGCCATCGTCGCGTAGTTCTCGAGCGGATCCTCCTTCGCCCAGTACCCCTTCCGGGATCCGTAGACGAGTTCGCTGTTGGAGAACTGATCCTGCAAGAGGAGAGCGAGCTGATGGGCGAGCGCGGCGTCGGGCCGTTCCGCGAGTCGTGCGCGCCAGAGTCGCTTCACTTCCTGGGTCAATGGATCGGGGCGCTGGCAATTCAGCGTCTGCTTCGCGTTCATCAGCCAGCCGCGCACCTTGACGCCGTACGGATCCCCGTGGACCTGCGCACCCCAGAATTCATCGCGGCTCTTGCGACCGGCGCGCTCCTCCATCGTGGCGAGCGTGTAGATCGCGGCGTCCTGGAGCGGATCCTTCGGATTCTCCGCGATCGGTCGGACGATCTCGGGCGCGTCGATTCCCGTCTCGCGGAGGGCGGTGAGGGCGACTCCTCGCAGGCGCGCGTCGCCGCGCGCATCGGCGATCCACTGGGAGAGGACCGGCACCGCCGCGCGTCCCATCCGGCCGAGCGCGAAGCCCGCCGTCGTCCTGGACCAGTCGCTCTCCTTGCCGTCCTCCGCCACCTTCGCGAGAACGGGGACGATCTCGTCGGCGGCCCACGAGGCTTCGCGAATCGAATCGAAGAGGAGGCCGCGCGCCGTTGTGTGTGCGTGCTGTCCCTGCGGCTCGACGAAGTCCCGGTCGCCGAGGATCGCGAGCATCTGCGGCAGCGCGGGCCGCGCCGGCTCGCCGATCCGGCAGAGGACCTGCAGCGCGAGCCCCATCGCGGGGTCGCGCTTCGTGACGACCTCCTGCAGCGCCGGCACGGCCGGGGCCCCGAGGTTCACGAGCTCCGTTCGAATCCGGTCGCGTTCGAACATCGAGGGCGCCTGCAACCACGCCGCGAGTTTCGGCGCGAGGTCGGGCGCGGGCGCAGCCGGATGCGCTCCCGGATCCTGGACGAATGCGGTGAGCAGGGCGCCAGTGAGCACGACGGTACTGAACATCTCGCGCACTCCTTCGCTGCCCGGAGGTCTCCAACGTACCCGCGCTCGCCGCGGTTCGTCGAAGGCGTCAGCCGTGCGCGTCGAGCCAGCTCGCGCCTTCGCCGACGTCGACCTTGAGCGGGACGGAGAGGTCGAGCGCCGTCTCCATGCACGTCTTGGCGAGCTTCTTCACACGGTCGCCCTCGCCCGGCGCCACGTCGAAGACGAGCTCGTCGTGCACCTGGAGGATCATGCACGACTCGAGCTTCGCCTTGGCGAGCTCGCGGTCGACGGCGAGCATCGCGAGCTTGATCAGGTCCGCTGCGGTTCCCTGCAACGGAGTATTCACGGCGACGTTGCGCGCGTTGGCCTGGATGCGCGGGTCCTCGGAGTGGATCTCCGGGATGGCGCGGCGGCGGCCGAGCAGCGTCGTCACGTAGCCGTCGCGCGTCGCCTGCTCGAGCGTCGCGTCGAGCCACTTGCGGACGCCGGTGAAGACCTCGAAGTAGCGCGCGATGAACGCCTGGGCTTCCGTGAACGTGAGGCCGGTCTCGCGCGCGAGGCGCTGCGCGCCCATGCCGTAGATGATCCCGAAGTTGATCGCCTTGGCGCGCGAGCGCAGCTCGCCCGGCACCTGCTCCAGCGGCACGTGGAAGACGAGCGACGCGGTGCGGCGGTGGATGTCCTCGCCGCGGCCGAAGGCGGCGACGAGGTTCTCGTCCTTGGAGAGGTGGGCGAGCAGGCGCAGCTCGACCTGCGAGTAGTCGGCCGAGACGAGCGTGCCGCCCGCGAAGCGCGACTTGAAGGCGCGCCGGATCTCGCGCCCGAGCTCGGTGCGGATCGGGATGTTCTGGAGGTTGGGGTCGGCGCTGGAGAGGCGGCCGGTCGCGGCGACCGCCTGGTTGAACGAGGTGTGGAGCCGCCCCGTCGCGGGATTCACCAGCTTCGGCAGCGTCTCGAGATAGGTCGAGCGCAGCTTCTCGAGCTGGCGGTATTCGAGGACGGCCGCGACCAGCGGGTGGCTCTCCAGCTGCTCGAGGAACTCGGCGTTGGTCGAGAAGCCGGTCTCCGTGCGCGGCACCTTCTTGATGCCGAGCTGCTCGTGCACCTTGAGCTTGACGTAGAGGACGTCGGCGAGCTGCTGCGTCGACTTCACGTTGAACGGCTCGCCGGCGAGCTCGTGGATCTTCTTCTCGAGCTCGGCGGCGCGCGCGGCGAACTTCACCCCCATCTCGTCGAGCGCCTTCCCGTCGAGCGCGACGCCGGCGTCCTCCATCTTCTCGAGGACGAAGAGCAGCGGCATCTCGAGCTCTTCGTAGAGCTTCAGGACGGCGCCCGCCTTGAGGCCGCGCTTCAGCGGCTCGATGCAGCGGAAGGTGAAGTCGGCGTCCTCGCAGGCGTACTCGCCGACCTTCTCGACCGGGACCTTGTCCATCGTCACCTGCTTCTTGCCGGTGCCGATCAGGTCGGTCGTCTTGATCTTCACGTGGTTGAAGTACTGGAGCGCGAGCGCGTCGATCGAGTGGCTCGCGGCCGACGGCTCGACGCAGTAGTGGGCGATCATCGTGTCGAACGTCACGCCGCGCACCGGGAAGCCGTGACGCCCGAGCACGTGCAGGTCGTACTTCGCGTTCTGGCCGGCCTTGGCGTGCTTGGGGTCGGCGAGAAGCTCGCGCAGCTCGGTGAGTGCTTCGTCCTTCTCGATCCCGGACGTCCCGCTCGCCGCGCTGAAGAGCCCCTCGCCCGGCTGGCGGAACGGCAGGTAGGCCGCCGCGCCCGCCTTGCAGCAGAGCGAGATGCCGACCAGCTCGCAGCGCAGCGGGTCGATGCCGGTCGTCTCGGTGTCGAACGTGAAGATCGGCGCCGCGCGCAGCTCCTTCACGAGGGCGCGCAGCTCCGCGCCGCCGCGCACGATCCGGTAGTCGCGCGCCGGCGCCGCGGGCGCCGCTGCCCCCGCGTCGGGGACGCGGTCGAGCAGCGAGCGGAACTCGTAGTGCTGGAACAGGCGGCGCGTCGCGACCGGATCGGCGGGGCGGCGCGCGAGGTCGGCGACCTTCTTCTCGAGCGGGACGTCGAAGTGGAGGGTGACGAGCTCTTTCGAGAGGAGAGCGCTGTCCTTGTGCTCGGCGAGCGTCTTCTTGAGGGCCGGCTTCTCGACCTCGTCGAGCCGCGCGTAGAGCGCGTCGAGCGACCCGAACTTCGCGAGCAGCTCGGCCGCGGTCTTGGCGCCGACCTTCGGCACGCCCGGCACGTTGTCCGACGCGTCGCCCATGAGGGCGAGCAGGTCGACGATCTGATCGGCGCGCGCCTGCATGCGCGCCGGCACCTCGTCGGGGCCGACCACCTCGGGCGCGCCGTCGCCCTTGCCCGGCGTGTAGAGCTTGATCTTCGGCGTGACGAGCTGGCAGAAGTCCTTGTCGCCCGAGACGATCCGGACCTCGAATCCGGCCGCTTCGGCCTTGCGCGCCAGCGTCGCGATGATGTCGTCGGCCTCGAAGCCCGGCTTCTCGAGCAGCGGGACGTTCAGCGCCGCGATCACCTCGCGCATGCCGGGCAGTTGCGCGACCAGCTCGTCGGGCATGCGCTCGCGCGTCGCCTTGTACTCGGGGTACTTTTCGTGGCGGAAGGTCGGCTCCTTGGTGTCGAAGACGACGGCCCAGTGGGTCGGCTGCTCGCGCTCGAGGATGCGCAGCAGGGCGTGCGTGAAGCCGAAGATCGCGGAGACGTTCTCGCCCGTACGCGTCAGCAGCGGGCTGCGGATGAAAGCGAAGTGCGACCGGTAGGCCAGCGCCGAGCCGTCGACCAGGAAGAGGGTCGGGTCGCCTCCGGGGGCTGCGGACATCGACAGGGTTCCTCGCGCTCCCGGGGCGCCGCGCGCCGCGGCGCGAATGCGTCGCGGCCGTCGCGCCGGCCGCGGGGCGGAGGAGTGTAACGGCACCGTCGCCCCCGGGAGGACCGATGGGTGCGGACTGTCACCCCCGGTGCGGCCGGCGACTAGCCGATGTGGATGTGGAAGACCTGGTGTTGAGCCTGTCCCCGTCTCCTGGATCTGACCGGGAGAGGGAATTCACGGGAACTTCATCGGCGCGGCTTCCCATCCAAGCGGCGACGTCCGGCCCGCATCCACGATGCGTTTCGGACGTCCATCCAGACGTGCCGTGTGGTGCGGCTGGGCCTCGGGAAGAGAAGGGGGGCGGAGGAGACGACTGGGACGACCACAGTGACGCTGCATCAGGGAAGGCGGTTGGCCCGGGATCTCTGGCTGACGCCAGGCAGGCGCTTGAGGTTGTTGTGAGAGGGAAGGCTGCCATGGCGATCGGCATCTTCAGCGGGAGACCCTGGATGGGGACGGTCTTCAGGGATTGCTCGTGCAGCATCCTCAATGCGCGCGAGGAGAAGCTCCTCGATGACGAGGGGCGGGTGCAGGTCCGGCTGATCTGCAACCGGTGCGGGACGGTTCTCGACTCCGAGATCCTGCACGTCGCGCCGCGCAATCCGCCGGCACGGCAGCCGCTGCCCGCCCTCGAGCGCGAGGCCGGGGACGGTTGAGCTCCGCAGCCTCGACTCCGACGGCCTGAGTCCGGAAGTCGTTCCCGTCTCCTGATGTCGAAGGGCGCCGCGCGCGAGCGGTGTCCGAGGGGCCCCCGACGAGCCCCGAAGCGGTCCTGGATGCGAGGTCGCATCCTCGTCGGCATGCTCTTTCGCGCGAAGCTCTTTTTGAGGAAGCGGACCCAGTGTGAGAAAGCCCGTCTTTTTTATCATCGTCGCCCTCACCGTC
>DAINBU010000028.1:0-13258 GCA_036732755.1 Planctomycetota bacterium | reverse complement strand
CGCGGCGAAGAACGTCGAGCGCGTGCGCGGGCGCCTTCCCGAGGAAGCGGACCCAGCGTGAGAAAGCCCGTCCTCCCCATCATCGTCGCCCTCGCCGTCGCGGGGGCGGGCTTCTACGGCTGGACGAAGTGGACGGCGTACCAGCGCGAGGCGCGCTGGGGGGAGTGGCGCGGCGAACTCCTCGCGCCGCCACCCGCCGACGATCCCGGCGGCGGCCCCGACGACGCGCGCCGCGCCGAGGTGATCGCGGCGCTCAAGAAGGAGCTGAGGGGCGACCCCGAGCTCACCGGCGCGAGCGAGCTGCTCGCCGATCTGCTGATCCGGATGGCGCTGGGAAACCCCTCGAACAAGGACACGAAGAAGCTCTCCGAAGCGAAGCTCGTCCTCGACGACGCGGTGAAGCGCCATCCCGAGGCGATCGACGCCAGCCTGAAACTCGCGAAGGTCTGCCGTGCGCTCGGCCTGATCGACGAATCGATCAAGGTCCTGAGCAACGCGCTGGTGCATTCGGATGGGACGCAGCACTCGCGCGTCGAGCTCGACCTCGCGAACGCCTGCTTCCTGAAGTACCAGGGAACGGGCAAGGAGGAGGACTTCCGCGCCGCGCGCAACGGCTTCCAGAACGCGCGCGGCGATCCGACCACCGAGGCGGAGGCGCTCGAGGGCTACGGCGCGCTGTTCCTCGAGAACGGCCGCTACCACGACTTCGACAAGGTGCTCACGACCTACCGCGAGCTGCTGAAGAAGTATCCCACCTATCCCAATGCCGAGAATATCCAGGGGATCGTCGACGTCCTGTCGAAGCAGCCGGGCGGCGGCTGAGCCGTCGGCGGGCGCGCCGCGCAGCGCCGTTTGCTTCGATTCCGCGGCGCTCCTACGATCGCCTGCTCGTTCCGCGTCATCGTCGTCGAGGACCGGATTTCCGTGCCGATCGATCCCGGGCTCGTCCTGATCGTCGCGCTCGCCGCGACGGCCGTCTCCGTCGTGCTGTTCGCCGCTTCGCAGCGGCGGATCGGCGCGATCGTGCGGCGCCTCGACACGCTGCAGGGCCCCGACGGGATGGTGCGCGAGGCGCAGGTCGCGGCGCTGCTGAAGCCCCTCGACCTCGGCGAGCGCATGCGCGCCGCCGACGACCAGCTGCGCGCGCTGCGCGAGGACGTCGGCCGCCTCCCCAAGCCGTTGGTCGCCGCCGACGTCGCGCCGCTGCTCGACCGCCTCGCCCGTCTCGAGGTGATCCTCGGCGACGTCCGCATCCGCATCGACGAGCAGCGTGCGCGCACCGAGTACGCCGGCGACGACGAGGGCGGCCTGCACGGCCGGATGCGCCGCTCGCTCGCGCAGCGCGGCTTCGAGATGGTCCACGTGCTCGCCGACCCGGTCGAAGGGGCGGCCGGCGACGAGTTGCGCATCCCCGTCGAGGCGCGGCGCGCCGGCATGACGTACAAGGGGACGGTGACGGTCGCCGACGGGCAGGTCACCGACGTCGTGCTGCGCGCGGCGCACGAGATCTTCCCCTGAACGAAACGGCGCGAACGGGCCAGGGCGAGTGGGATCGAAGGGGCGAGCGCGTGTTGGAGCGATTGGGATGACGACGGTCGCGTCGGCCGAGAGCCTCCCCGGGCTCGTCGGCCAGAAGGTCGAGGTCCGCGGCTGGCTCTACAACCGCCGCTCGAGCGGCAAGCTGCACTTCCTCGAGATCCGCGACGGGACGTCGATCGTCCAGGCCGTCGCCTTCGCGCCGGAGCTCCCGCCCGAGCTGTTCGAGAAGCTCGGCGCGCTGCCGCAGGAGAGCTCGCTCGTCGTGCGCGGCACGGTCAAGGCGGCGCCGCGCCAGGCGCTCGGCGTCGAGATCGGGCTGGAGTCGGCGGAGATCGTCGGCGTCGCCGAGCCCTACCCGATCACCAAGAAGGAGCACTCTCCCGAGTTCCTGCTCGAGCGGCGCCACCTCTGGATCCGCAGCAGGAAGCAGCACGCGACGCTGCGCATCCGCGCCCGCATCATCAAGGCGATCCGCGACTTCTTCGACGATCGCGGTTTTCTCTGCGTCGACTCGCCGATCTTCACGCCGTCGGCGTGCGAGGGGACGACGACGCTCTTCGAGGTCCCGTACTTCGACGACGAGAAGGCCTACCTGAGCCAGAGCGGCCAGCTCTACGCCGAGGCCTCCGCGATGGCGTTCGGCAAGGTCTACTGCTTCGGCCCGACCTTCCGCGCGGAGAAGAGCAAGACGCGCCGCCACCTGACCGAGTTCTGGATGGTCGAGCCGGAAATCGCCTTCGGGACGCTCGAAGACGTGATGGTCCTGATGGAGGACCTCGTCACCTACGTCGTGGGCTGCGTCGTGAAGGACCGCCTGCCCGAGTTGAAGGTCCTCGAACGGGACGTCGCGAAGCTCGAGAAGGTCCAGAAGCCCTTCCCGCGCATGAGCTACACCGAGGCGGTCGACCTCCTGACGAAGAAGGGCCACCCCTTCGAGTGGGGCGGCGACTTCGGCGCGCCCGACGAGGCGGAGATCAGCGGCCAGTTCGAGAAGCCGCTCCTCGTGCACCGTTTCCCGGCCGCGATCAAGGCCTTCTATGCGAAGCGCGACCCGCAGGACGACCGCCTCGCGCTCGGCTGCGACCTGCTCGCGCCCGAGGGCTACGGCGAGATCATCGGCGGCGGCGAGCGCGCGACCGACCTCGCCTTCCTCGAGAAGATGATCGCCGAGCACCAGCTGCCGAAGGAGGCGTTCGAGTGGTACCTCGACCTGCGCCGCTACGGCAGCGTGCCGCACGCCGGCTTCGGGCTCGGGGTCGAGCGCACCACCGCGTGGATCTGCGGAACCCACCACGTGCGCGAGTGCATCCCGTATCCGCGCATGCTCTACCGCATCGTGCCGTGAGCGCCGCCGCGCTCCTCCCGCGATGAGCGACGAGGCGCCCCTGCGCGACCGGCGGATCGGCGAGCTCGCGGGCGGCGCGGGCACCCCCGCCCCTCCCTCCTGGATCGCCGGCCGCGTCGTCGCGGTCCGTCCCGGCGCGCTGACGCTGCGCGACGAGTCGGGGGAGGTGGAGGTCGTGGGCGCCGTGCCGATCACCGTCGTCGGCTCGTGGCTGCGCGCGCACGGCCAGGTCGGCGCCGAAGGGCGCTTCGCCGCCGACCGCTGCGACGTGCTCGGCCTGCCGGCGCTCGAGGCGGGCGAGACGCCCGAGTGGGACGACGCCGGATGGCCGCGGCGGCGCGATGAATTGCGCGCGCGCGACCGACTGCTCGCGGCGATCCGCGCCGGCTTTCGCGCCGAGGGCTTCCTCGAGGTCGAGACGCCGACGTTGCTCGGCGCGCCGGGCCAGGAGCCGCACCTGCGTCCGTTCGAGACGGCGTTCCACGGCCGGCGCAGCGCGACGCCGCTCTGGCTCGCGACCTCTCCCGAGTACGCGATGAAGCGGCTGCTCGCGATGGGCTGCGAGCGGATCTTCCAGCTCGGCCGCGGCTTCCGCGACGGCCCCGACGAGAACTCGCCGCTGCACTCGCCCGAGTTCACGCTCTGCGAGTGGTATCGCGCGTTCGAGGGGCTCGAGGCGATCGCGCGCGACGTCGAGCGGCTGCTGGCGCAGGGCGCGGCGGCGCTCGCCGTCCCGACCCGGATCGAGCGCGGCGGCCGCGGCTGCGACGTGGCACGGCCGGGCGAGTGGATCACGGTGGCCGACACGTTCCGCCGCCACGCCGACGTCGACCTCGCGCCCTACCTCGACGGCGACGACGAGCGCTTCCTCGCGACGCTGCCGTCGCACTGGGTGCGCGCGGTCGGCGGCCCGCGCGCGCGCGCCGACTCGGCCTACTTCCGGATCCTGATCGAGCTGGTCGAGCCGCACCTCGGCGTCGCGCGGCCGACCTTCCTCCACGCCTACCCGGCGCGCCACGCGGCGCTCGCCGAGCGCGACGCCGCCGACCCGCGCGTCGCGCGCCGCTTCGAGGTCTACGTCGCGGGCATCGAGCTCGGCAACGCGTTCCAGGAGCTGCGCGACGCGGCCGAGCAGGAGCGGCGGCTGCGCGCCGAGAGCGACGAGCGCGTGCGCGCGGGCGGGGCCGCGCTCCCGATCGACGCGGCGTTCCTGACGGCGCTGCGCTCGGGGCTGCCGCCCTGCGCCGGGATCGCGCTCGGCGTCGACCGGCTCCACCTGTTGCTCACCGGAGCGGCGGCGGTCGCCGACGTGCAGCCGTTCCCGTTTCCGGACGACCTGTAACCGACGCGTCCGGTCCGCGACTCCTTCCGCGTCGGCGTCGCCGCGGTGGCGCGCCGCAGTCCCGCGGCGGCTCGACGGCCGCCGATTCATGCGCCGACGGCGCGCGCGCGAGCGGCGCCGCGGCGGAAGGAGTGAGGTCATGCCCCGTTCGTTCCGTCCCTTCCCGCGCGGACTCGCCGCGCTCGCCCTTGCCGGCGTCTCGGCGGCGCCGCCGGCGCAGGCCCAGGACCGGGTCGTCTTCTCGCTGACGTCCGCGGCGACGACGCCGTTCGGCACGCTGCAGGACACCGAGCTCGGGCAGTTCGATCCCGCGACCGGCGTGGTCGCACCGTGGCTGCGCGAGGCGACGGCCGCCTTCTACACCGGTGACGTCGACGGCGACGGCAAGAGCGACGTCTGGAAGGACGTCGACGCGCTCGCGGTCGTCATGGGGGGGCCGCGGCGCGTGCGCGACGTCTACGTGAGCTTCACGACCGGCGTCGGGGCGTTCCTCGACGGCGACGTCGTGCGCCTCGCCCCGGACGGAACGCTCGCGGTGGCGTGGAGCGAGGCGCAGATCGTCGCGGCGTTCGGCTGCACCGACGGGGGCGTCGACCTCGACGCGCTGCACGTCTACGCCGACGGCTCGATGCTGCTCAGCTTCGCCGACGACGAGGCGTCGTCGATCTTCTCGACCGACGCGGCCAACGTGATCACCGACGGCTCGGTGCTCTTCTGGGATCCGATCCAGGGCGCGGAGGCGGTTATCTACACCGAGGGGGCGGTCGACCAGATGATCACGACCGCGCTCGGCAAGGCGACCACGGCGGGCGACACGCTCTCGGTCGCGGTCGACGCGACCGGCGCGATCTGCTTCACGGTGCAGAGCCCGTCCGCCGACGACGCCACGGTCTTCTCCGATGCGGGCGGCGGGTCGGTCGTGATGAAGGAGTCGGCGCTCGCGCTGGCGTCGACGGTGGAGATCGACGCGCTCGACTTCATGCCGGCGTCGGCCGACTTCCTGGTCAGCCACGCGCCGCTGCGCGTCGTCGACTCGACGCAGCAGCTCGTCGTCGAGGTGTGGGGCGCGCCGGTGCACGACTTCGTGGTGCTCCTCGGGCTCGGGCGCGGCGACGCCTCCCAGTTCCCGCTGCCCGGGTTCCAGGGGCTCGCGCTGCCGATCAACGACCCGCTGCTGCTGATCTCGCTCAGCGGCGTCCCGTATCTGTTCGGGCAGACCGACGCTTCGGGCCACGGCTCGATCACGCTCCCGAACGCGCCGACGGGGCTGGTGATCACGCTCTTTGCCCAGCCGTTCGACCTCGACGCCGCGGTCCTCGGCACCCCGCTCGCCGCCGAACTGACCGGCTGAACCTGGGCACTGCGAAGGCTTTTCCCGCGCCTCGCGCCGGTCCGGCTTGCCGGGCCGGCGCGAGGCACTAGCTTTGTGACGGGGTCGAGGCCGCGGCGGCGCCCGCCGCGGAGCCCGTGAGATCGATGTGAACAACCGCTCGCGAGTCCCCGGTTCGCGCTCGCGCCCCCGCGCGACCGACGTCCTGCGCACGTTCCCATTCCCGCGGCTCGCCGCGCTCGCCCTCCTGATGCTCGGGGGCGCCGCCGCCGCGCCGGCGTCGGACGAGTTCCTGCGCTCGTCCGAGCGCGACCTCTCCCCGCGCGAACGCGCGGCGCTCGAGGAGATCGTCGGCGACCTCGGCAACCCCGACCCGGTCGTCCGCAACCGCGCGCTGCGGCGCGTCGCCGCGGTGGGGCGGGCGGCGGTGCCGGCGCTCGCCGAGGCGCTGAACAAGGTGAACGATCCCAAGTTCGAGCGCAACCTCTGCCTCACGCTCGGCACGATCGACGACCCGGCGAGCTTCGCGCTGCTGGAGAAGGTGCTGACGGGCCGCGAGTCGAACGAGGACGTGCTGCGCGCGGCGCTCGTCGCGTCGGGTCGCGGGCGCGGCTACCCGTCGCCCGACCTCGCCGACGCCTACCGGCGGCTCGCCGCCGAGGGGACGATTGCGACGGTGCGCGAGGCGGCCCTCCTCGCCAGCGGCGCGCGCCGCCTGGCCGGGCTCGGCGATCTCGTGAAGAGCGCGGCGGCGGGGGAGAAGCTGGCGCGCGTGCGCGGTTGCATCCTGGTCGCGCTCGCCGAGGCCGAGGACGCGACCGCGCCCGAGGCGATCGCGCGCGCGCTCGACCCCAGGCGCAACCACGACGAGATGGTGCGCCGCGCCGCGCTCTATGCCGCCGCGCGCTGCGGCGCGGCGCCGCTGCTCGATGCCGTCCTCAAGATGCAGCCCGACGCGCACGAGCTCTCGGCGTGGTGCGTCGCGCTCGGCGCGTTCCCGGGCGACGCCGTGGTCGAGGCGCTCGGCCGCACGCTGAAGCAGAACGGTGCGAAGGGGGCCGACGCGGTCTGGTCGCTCGCGAACCTCGCGACGCCCGCCGGCAACGACGTGCTGAAGCGCGCGATCGACGGGGAGTTCGGCGCGGTCGTCACCGAGGCCGCGTGCCTCGCGGTCGCCCCGCTCGTCGACGAGAAGCGCTTCGTCGCGGGACTGCGCGCCGCGGCGGCCGGCGCGGCGGAGGGGCCGAAGGCGGCCGCCCTGCTGACGCTCGCGCGCTACGGCGACGTCGACGCGGCGCTCGCGACGTCGAAGGAGCTCGCGCACTGGAAGGACGTCCGGCTGCTGACGCGCGGGATGCTCCTGTGCGCGACGCTCGAGACGCCGATCGACCAGCTCCTCCCCGAGCCGAAGGCGGCGCCGGCGGCGGAGCTCTGGCGCACGCTCCAGAAGATCCAGAAGGGCGTCGCGGTCCCGACGCTGCGCATCGAGCGGCTGCGCGACGAGCTCACGCAGGCGCGCGCCCACTGGCAGCTGCGCCGCGACGACCTGCGTTCGACGGTCGTGCGCGAGCTGCTCGAGCTCGACAAGGTGGTCTTTACGCCGGCGAAGTCGACGGGCGGCTCCAATCCGCCGCCTCCCGACGGCAGCGGCCCGACCAATCCGGGCGGGCCGCCCGGACCCGGCAATCCCGGCGGGCCGGGCGGCGGCGACGGATCGGGCGGCACTCCGCCGGGCGATTCCGGCCCTCCGCCCGGCGGCGACGGCGGCGGCGGCGACGGCAGCAACCAGAAGAACGGCGGCTTCGACGGACTCCAAGGTCAGCGGCGCGGGAAGCCCGACACGGCTCGCTTCGAGCTCGACCTGCGTCAGTGGCTCGAAGACTTCCCGCTGTTCGCGAGGTCCGATCCCTTCGGCAGCTGATCGCGTTACGCTGTTCGACGCGATCCGGCCCGATCCGAAACAGCGAGCGCGGCAAGGCCGCGTCTCCGCGCCGCATCCGAGGAGCGCCATGGCTGCGATCCGCCGGCAGGTCTGCTGCACGTTCCCGAAGGAGCGCATCCGCGAACCGGTGCTCTACCACCTCGGGCGCGACTTCCCGGTGATCCCAAACATCCGCGGCGCGACGATCAACGACGAGAAGGGGATCGTCCTGCTCGAGCTCGAGGGGGAGGCGGCCGACATCGAGCGCGCCCTCGACTACCTCCGGGCGCGCAACATCACGGTCGACCCGGTCGCCGCGTCCGCGTAGCCGATCCCGAGGGGTGCCGTACGCCTTGCCGCGACCCGCCCTTCCTCTATCATCGCGACCGTCCTGTTCGACGCCGTTGCAGACGGAGCGGCCGGCATGTCGTGGAAGCACCCTTCGACCCTCGATCCCCGCGCCGGCCGCGGCCGATCGATGCGGCGACGCGCGCTCGCGCTGGCTCCCGCGCTCGCCGCCCTCCTCGGCTTCGCGCCCGCGTTCGCCGCCGCGCCCGGCGACGGCGCGGCGACGCGGCGCGTTGCCGGCGACGGCCGCGGCCTCACCACCTTCGGCGACCGCGGGCTCGCGAGCTTCGGCACCCGCTTCGACACCTCCTTCGGCCGGCGTCCCCTCACCCCGTTCTCCGACACGCCGCTCGCCCCGATGGGCGGGCTGATCCGCGGCGGCGTGCCGGCGCCGGCCGGCTCCGACTCGGGACGCTCGCGCTCGCGCGGTGTCTCGGGAAGCACGACGACGCTCGGATTCCCGGCGGCGGGCGGCGGCGTCACCTCGGAGGTCACGCTGCGCGTCGATTCCGGGGCGTACTTCAGCGGCGCCGACGACGGCGTGCTGCTGATGCCGGCCGTCGAGCTGCCGACGATCGTCTTCGACCATCGTCACGCGGTGGAGGTGCTGGACGCCACGCTCGACGCCGCGATCCGCGTCGCCGCCGAGAGTGGCGACTTCGACCTCGCGCGCAGCCTCGACCCCGATCGGCGCTGAAGGCGCGTCGCCGCCGCGCGCACCGCGAAGCATGGCCGGGTTCCGCCTCGTCTCCGATTTCAAGGCGTGCGGCGACCAGCCGCGCGCGATCGAGTCGCTCGCGCGCGGCCTGACCGAGGGCTTCCCGCACCAGGTCCTGCTCGGGATCACCGGCTCGGGCAAAACCTTCACGGTCGCGTCCGTCGTCGAGAGGGTGCAGCGCCCGACGCTCGTGCTCGCGCCCAACAAAACGCTCGCGGCGCAGCTCTATTCGGAGTTCCGCTCGCTCTTCCCCGACAACGCCGTCGAGTACTTCGTCTCCTACTACGACTACTACCAGCCCGAGGCGTACGTGCCGCGCACCGACACCTACATCGAGAAGGACGCCTCGATCAACGAGCAGATCGAGCGCATGCGCAACTCGGCGACGCGCTCGCTGCTCGAGCGGCGCGACGTCCTGATCGTCGCTTCGGTCTCCTGCATCTACGGCCTCGGCTCGCCCGGCCACTACGAGGAGATGAGCGTCACCATCTCCAAGGAGGGGAAGGTCGAGCGCGACGCGCTGCTGCGCAAGCTGACCGCGATCCAGTACCAGCGCAACAACTTCGACTTCAAGCGCGGCGCCTTCCGCGTGCGCGGCGACGTGGTCGAGATCTTCCCCGCCTACGAGGAGTCGAAGGCGGTCCGCGTCGAGCTCTTCGACGACGAGGTCGAGGCGCTGGTCGTCGTCGACCCGCTGACCGGCGAGGTGCTCGGCCACCCCGACGCGGTCACGATCTGGCCCGCGAGCCACTACGTCACGCCGCACGACCAGATGCAGCGCGCGCTGGCGACGATCGAGGCGGAGCTCGAGCAGCGCCTGCCCGAGCTCAAGGCGAAGGGGCGCCTGCTCGAGGCGCAGCGCCTCGAGCAGCGCACGCGCTTCGACCTCGAGATCATGCAGGAGACCGGCACCTGCGCCGGGATCGAGAACTACTCGCGCCACCTCGACGGCCGCGCGCCCGGCGAGCCGCCCGCGACGCTCCTCAACTACTTCCCCGAGGACTACCTGCTGGTGGTCGACGAGTCGCACGTGACCGTCCCGCAGGTCGGCGGCATGTACCGCGGCGATCGCGCTCGCAAGGAGACGCTGGTCGAGTACGGCTTCCGCCTGCCGAGCGCGCTCGACAACCGGCCGCTGCGCTTCGACGAGTTCGAGCAGCTCGCCCACCAGACGCTCTTCGTCTCGGCCACGCCGGCCGAGCACGAGCGCAAGCTCGCCGGGACGCGCGTCGCCGAGCAGATCATCCGGCCGACCGGCCTGCTCGACCCGAAGGTCGAGGTGCGCCCCGTGCGCGGCCAGGTCGACGACCTCTACGGGGAGATCCGCAAGGCGGCCGCCGCCGGCGAGCGCGTGCTGGTCACGACGCTGACCAAGCGCATGTCGGAGGAGCTCACCGACTACCTGCGCGGGCTCGGCGTGCGGGTGAAGTACCTCCACTCCGACATCGACACGCTCGAGCGCGCCGAGATCCTCGATCAGCTGCGCGCCGGGTCGTTCGACGTGCTGGTCGGCATCAATCTGCTACGGGAGGGCCTCGACCTGCCCGAGGTCGCGCTGGTCGCGATCCTCGACGCGGACAAGGAGGGCTTCCTGCGCAGCACCACGTCGCTCATCCAGACCTTCGGCCGCGCCGCGCGCAACGTGAACGGCCGCGCCATCCTCTACGCCGAGCGCGAGACCGAGTCGATCCGCACGGCGATGGGGGAGGCGGCACGCCGGCGCGAGCTGCAGGAGAAGCACAACGCGGAGCACGGCATCACCCCGGAGACGGTGAAGAAGAGCCTGCGCGCGCTCCTCGACCGTGCCGAGAAGGAGGGTCACGCGGTCCTCGACACGCCGGTCCCGCGGCGGGCGAAGCCGCGCGTGGACCGCGAGGCGCTGCGGCGCGAGATCGCGGAGCTGCGCGCCGGGATGCTCGCCGCCGCCGAGAAGCTCGACTTCGAGCGCGCCGCGCAGCTGCGCGACGAGATGCACCGGCTCGAGCTCGACGATCTGAAGCTCGGATGACCACGCGCGAACGACTGGTCGCGAAGGTCGAAGCGCTCCCGCCCGGACCGGGCGTCTACCTCTTCAAGGACGCCGCCGGCGCGGTCGTCTACGTCGGCAAGGCGAAGTCGCTGCGCGACCGCGTGCGCGGCTACTTCCGCGAGCGCGGCGACGGGCGCCTCTTCGTGCGCTTCATCGAGCTGCGCGTGCACGACGTCGAGGTGGTCGCGACGCGCAGCGAGAAGGAGGCGTTCCTCCTCGAGAACAACCTCATCAAGCAGTACAAGCCGCGCTACAACATCCGCCTCAAGGACGACAAGTCGTTCCTCCACCTGCGCGTCGACGCGACGCACGACTTCCCCGCGATCGTCCCGATGCGCCGGCCCCGCAAGGACGGCGCGCGCTACTTCGGTCCCTACGCGTCGGCCCGGGGGATCCGCACGACCTTGCGCATGCTGCGCGCGATCTTCCCGCTGCGCGACTGCAGCGACTCCGAGTTCGCCAACCGGACGCGGCCGTGCCTCAAGCACCAGATCCACATGTGCTGCGCGCCGTGCGTCGGGCTCGTGACGAGGCAGCAGTACGCGGAGCTGCTCGAGGGCGCGCTCAAGGTGCTGGGCGGGGAGACCGACGCGGTGGTGGCGCGCCTCGCCGCCGACATGAGCGACGCGGCCGGCAAGCTCGAGTACGAGCGCGCCGCCTCGCTGCGCGACCGCATCGCGTTCCTGCGCGGCTCGACCGAGGCGCAGGCGGTCGACCACGACCGCTTCCTCGACCGCGACGCGGTCGGGATGCACCGGCGCGGACCGACGCTCGAGTTCTGCGTGCTGCAGTTCCGCGGCGGCAAGCTGCTCACCAGCGACCTCCACCCGTTCCAGACCGACCTGCCCGACGACGAGGCGCTCTCCTCGTTCCTCACCGGCTTCTACGCGGGCGGGCGGCCGGTGCCCGACGAAGTCGTGGTGCCGATCGCGGTGGAGGGGAGCGCGACCTTCGAGGAGCTCTGGAGCGAGCAGCGCGGCAAGCCGGTCCGGCTGCGCGTCGCGCGCGGCGGCGACGCGCAGCGCGCGGTCGAGATGGCGACCCGCAACGCGGAGCTCGCGCTCAAGACCGAGCGCGACCAGGCGTCGGTCCAGCTGCGCGTGCTCGAGGACGTGAAGCGCCGCCTCGGCCTCGCCGCGCTGCCGCACCGGATCGAGTGCGTCGACGTCTCGCACTTCCAGGGCGGCGAGCCGGTCGCGTCGCTGGTCGTCTTCGCCGACGGCGAGCCCGAGAAGGGGGAGTACCGCCGCTACCGCATCCGCACGACCGCCGGCAACGACGACTTCGCCGCGATGCGCGAGGTGGTGCTACGGCGCTTCCGGCCCGGTCCTGAGCGCGTCGCACCGCCCGACCTGCTCCTGATCGACGGCGGCGCCGGCCAGGTGTCGTCGGTGGTCGCGGCGCTCGCCGGGCTCGGCGTCACCGTCCCCGTCGCCGGCCTGGTGAAGGCGGAGCGGCGCGGGCGCGGGCTCCATCTCTCCGCCGAGGAGGTCGACCACGTCGTGCTGCCGGGCCGCGCCGCGCCGGTGCCGCTGCCTCCCGACGACGAGGCGTGCTTCCTGCTGCAGCGCGTGCGCGACGAGGCGCACCGCTTCGCGATCCGCTACCACCGGCGGCTCCGCTCGAAGGCGATGGTGACGAGCGAGCTCGAAGCGATCGACGGGCTCGGGCCGGAGCGCGCGAAGGCACTGCTGCTCGGGCTCGGCGGGCTGCGCGGCGTGAAGGCCGCGTCGGAGGAGGAGCTGGCGGCGACGCCGGGCATCGGGCCCGAGCTGGCGCGCCGGATCTGGCGGACGCTTCACGCGCGCGGGTGAAACTTCCGATGCTGCGCGCGCAGCCGGCTGGTGTCGACGTGCGTGTAGACCTGCGTCGTCGCGAGGCTCTGGTGGCCGAGCAGGTCCTGCACCGCTCTCAGGTCGGCGCCGCCCTCGAGCAGGTGGGTCGCGAAGGAGTGGCGCAGCACGTGGGGCGAGAGCGGGCGCGCGATGCCGGCGCGCTCCGCGCGGCGGCGGACGATGCGCAGGATGCGCGTGCGGTCGAGCGGCCGCGCGCTGCGCGACAGCAGCAGCGCGTCGCCCGGCTTCCCGCGCGCGAACTCCGGCCGGCCGCGCTCGAGCCACGCCGCGAGCGCCGCCATGATCGCGTCGTTCAGGTAGAGCAGCCGCTCGCGCCCGCCCTTGCCGGTGCAGCGCGCGAGGCGCAGCTCGAAGTCGATGGCAGTCACCTTCAGCGCTGCGAGCTCGGAGACGCGGCAGCCGGTGCCGTAGAGCCACTCGACGATCAGCCGCTCGCGCAGGCCGAAGCGGTCTTGCGCGTCCTCCAGCGCGAGTAGCGCGTCGACCTCACGGCGCGTGAGCACCTTCGGCAGCAGCGCGCGCAGCGTCGGCCGCGGCACCGCCTCGGTCGGGTCGCTCGCGCAGAGCCCCTCCGACCGCAGCAGCCGGTAGAGCAGCCGCAGCGCGGTGAGACGGCGCGCGACCGTCCCGGGGCCGCGTCCCGCCGCCTGCTCCGACGCGAGGAAGCGGCGCACGTCGGCCGGCTTCACCGCCGTCATCGCGAACGCGCCGCCGGAGCCATGGAAGCGGACGAAGGCGGCGAGGTCGCGCTCGTCGGCGACGATCGTGAGCGGAACGAGGCCGGCCTCGATCGCCGCCCAATAAAAAAAACGATGGACCGATGCGGCCGC
>DAINBU010000027.1:22976-45686 GCA_036732755.1 Planctomycetota bacterium | reverse complement strand
GAACGCCGACGGCGCCGCGTTCGCATGGGTGCAGATGTCGACGCAGTGCCTCGACTGCCACCGGTGGTTCCGGAATTCGAATCGGTCCCGGTGACGCGGCGATCGGGAGGACGCGCATGAAGACGACCGCGCTCTGCATCGCCGCCGCCGTCGCGCTCGCTGGCGCGTACTTCGTTCCGGCGCAGGAGCGCTCCGACGTCGAGCGGAAGGACAGCCGTTCCGACTTCATGGAGCGCAAGCTGAAGTGCGGGCAGAAGCTCCTCGCCGACCTGTCGCGTCGGGATCTCCGCTCCGTGCAGGAGGACGCCGACCAGCTCGAGCGGATCTGCGCCGACCTCCAATGGAACGTGCTCCAGACCCAGGAATACCTGGAGCGCAGCGCGACTTTCCGTCGGACGATCGCCGCGCTCTCGACGGCGGCGCGCGACGACCGGTTCGACCGCGCGCGGCTCGAATACGTCGACCTGGTCGGACAGTGCTTCGCTTGCCACGAGTACATGCGCGACCGCAAGAAGTGATGCAGGACCGGCGTCACTCCCTCTCGAGCGCGTCGAGGTCGATGGCGGAGAAGTCGGGATCGGCCGCGAGCGCGGCGCGCGTCGCCGCGCCGCCGCGCTTCAGCGCGTGCCGCAGCCAGCCGCGCGCCTCCTCTTCGCGACCCTCGCGCAACGACAGCCGTGCGAGCTCGACGCAGCCGGCCGCGTGGCCGGGATAGACCCGCACCAGCGCCTCGAAGCGGCGGCGTGCGACGGGGAGGTCGCCGTTGGCGAAGGTGGCCTTCGCGAGCAGGAACTGCGCCGGCTCCAGGCCCGGGGCGAGCGCCACGGCCTCTTCGAGGAACGCGAGCGCCTCGGCGGGCTTCCCTTCGTCGAGCAGGAGGCTGCCGAGATTGACGCGCGACTCGACGTGCCGCGGTTCCGCGGCCGCCACCCGTCGATAGCAGTCGAGCGCGCTCTGCCGGTCGCCCAGCCTCGAGAACACGGTGCCGAGGTTGTTGCGCGCGAAGGCGTGGTCGGGCGCGAGCTCGAGGACCCGCTCGTAGGCGGCGCGCGCCTCCGCCCAGCGCCCCTGCTGCATGCGCACGACGCCGAGGTCGTAGCGCGCGACGAGGTCGCGCGGGTCGAGCTCGAGCGCGTGCTCGAGCACGCTCGCGGCGTCGTCGTGCCGGCCCTGCCGTTCGAGGACGTCGCCGAGACCCACCCACGGTTCGGGCAGCCGGTCGTCGATGGCGAGCACCTGCCGGTACATCGCCTCGGCGTCGGCGAGCTCGCCGCGCTGCACGCGCAGTTCGGCGAGGCGCAGCAGCGATCGCGAGTGGCGCGGGTTCACCTGCAGCGCGCGGACGAAGGCCTCCTGCGCCCGCCCGCGCTCGCCGCGCGCGAGCTCGGCCTGACCGATCTCGGCCAGCGCCTCCGCGTCGGCGACACTCCCGTCGAGCGCCGCGCGGAACTCCTCGATCGCCCGATCGATCTCGCCGCGCCGCACCAGGAGGCGGCCCATGTTCACGTGCTGCTCGGGCGAGTTCGCGCCAGCGCCGCCGCCGCCGGCGGTCGCGTGCGTCGGCTCGACTTCGCGCGCGCGGTCGGTCGCCTCCGTCGTGTCGCTCCCGGCGACGTAGCCGAGCGCGCGCAGCTGCGCGTCCGCCGAAGCGTCGTCGAATTCCTGCGCGCCCGGGGCCTGCGCTGCCGTGCTCGGCGCCGTCCCGACCTCCCGCCGATCGGGCTCCCAGGTCGCGACCCAGGTCGGCGCGTGGTCCGCGGCGAACGGCGGCGGGAACGCCTCCGTCAGCACGCGCCCCTCCATGTCGCGGCCGACGGGCAGGCCGAGCGCGTGCAGCAGCGTGGGCGTGACGTCGAAGACCGTCGCGCCGGCGATCCGCTCGCCGCGGCGGAAGAGCGGGCCGCTCGCGAGGAAGATGCCGTCGCGATCGTGGTCGAGGTGGGCGCCGCGGAGGTCGACGGCCGCGTCGCTGCGCGGCCGCTGGTCGCCGGTCCGGAATCCGTGGTCCGAGACGAGCACCACGTTCGTGCCGGCGGGCGCCGCGTCGACGAGCAGCCCGATCTGCTCGTCCATGTACGCGTACCACGAGTCGACGACGTCGCGGCAGCGGGTGAAGTCCGCGTCGGAGACCCACGGAAGGCGCGGCGGCGCGTCCTTCATGAAGAGGTGGCAGAGGCTGTCGGTCGACTCGTAGTAGACGAGGAAGAGGTCGAACGCGGCGCCGTCCGGCGGCGACCGCAGCAGGCGGCGCGCGATCGCGGTGTAGCCCAGCGTCGTGCACGCGGCCTGCTGGAACAGGTGGATCGGATTGCCGGGCTCGATGGCGGGGCTGCGCGCCGGCGACCAGGCGGCCGCGTAGTACTCCTCCGCGCTCATGTGGAAGAAGCGCGTCGCGAAGGCGGCGTCGATCTGCTGCGGCGGCGGCATCAGCGCCGCGAGCTCGGCGGCGAGGCGCGGCGGGTGGACCTTCTGCGCCTCGGGCCATCCGGCATCGGCCCGGCCGAAGCCGTGGAAGCCCAGCGCGTCGGACGCGATGACGCCGTCGCCCGCGTCTTCCGCCGGCGCGGTCGCCCACCAGCCGACCACGCCGACCCGCCGCTGCTGCTCCGGGAGGATGTTCCAGAGGGCGCGCACGCGCCGGTCGCTGCTGCGCACCGGCACCCGTCCGCCGTCGGGCGTCCCGACCAGGAACCAGGTGACGCCGTGCGCCTCGGGGCCGCGCCCGGTCGCGAGCGTCGTCCAGATCACCGGGGAGAGCGGCAGCCTCTCGAGCGTGCGCAGGTCGCCGCGCACGCCCGACTCCTGCAGGCGCGCGACGCGCGGCATCCGTCCGGCCGCGATCAGCGGATCGAGGATGTCCCAGTCCGCGCCGTCGAGTCCGATCAGGAGGATGCGCGGGGCCGGGGAGGTGGCGCACGACGTCGCGCCGAGCGGGACGACGAGCAGAGCGAGCAGGGCGGTCGCGAACTGCCCTCTTCTCATGCTGCGAGGGTAGCATCGCCGCCTCACGCCGGAGGACGCGCCATGATCCGGACCGCGCGAGCCACGATGTTCCGGTCTCTCTTCGCCTGCACCGCGTTCGTCACCGCGGTCTCGTCCGACGAAGCGCGCGCCGGCGACTGGTACGTCGACGTCGGCGATCCCGGCTGCGCGGGCGGCGACGGCAGCCAGGGCGCGCCCTTCTGCGACATCGGCGACGCGCTCGCGGTCGCCGCGAACGGCGACGTGATCCACGTCGAGGCGGGGAACTACGTCGAGCTGCTGCTGATCGCGAAGAGCGTGACCATCTCCGGCGCCGGCATCGCGCTCACGATCGTGGACGGCAACTACCAGGGCACCGTATTGAGAGTCACCAGCGGGACGACCGCGCGTCTCGAGGACCTGACGCTCGCGCACGGCGACGCCAACCAGGGGCAGACCTACTACGGCGGCGGCGTCCACAACGCCGGCACGCTGACGCTGGAGCGGGTCGCCGTCACCGGCTGCCGGGCGACGAACGGCGGCGGCCTCTACAACCTCGCCAACCTCACGCTCAGCCACTGCGCGGTCTCGGACAACTCGGCCTACGGATACGACGGCGGCGGCATCAAGAACAAGTCGACCGGCACGCTCACGATGACGCACTGCGACGTGACCGGCAACTACGCCTACTACCAGGGCGGCGGCATCTCCAACTTCGGCGCCGTCGACGGCACGTACTGCACGATCTCCGGCAACTCCGGATACACGTACTACGGAGGCGGCGTCGACAACCACGGCACGATCGACTTCGACTACGTGCTGATCGTCGACAACCGCGCGGGCGGCATGGGCGGCGGGATCAACAACGACGGCGGGACGTTCGTGCTGACCAACGGCACGGTCGCCGGCAATTCGACCTGGTGCGTCGGCGGCGGCGTCCAGAACAGCGCGAGCTTCGTCACGCACCACTCGATCTTCGCCGGCAACACGGCGTCCTGCCTCGGCCCCGACTTCGCCGGCACGCTCGACTCCGCCGGCTTCAACCTGGTGGCCGACACCGGCGCCACGACGATCCTCGGCGATCCGACCGGCAATCAGCTCGGCGTCGATCCCGAATTCGTGGACGGCGCCGCCGGCGACTATTCGCTGGCCGCGACGTCGCCCGCGATCGACGCCGGCGACGCCACTCGCAGCGACGACCTGCTGCGCGACCTCGCCGGCACGCCGCGCATCCTCGACGGCGACCTCGACCGCACGCGCGTCGTCGACCTCGGCCCCTTCGAGTTCAGCCACATCCGCCTCGCCGTGACCGGGACGGCGACGCCGGGCGGCGCGCTGACCGTCACGGCGACCGGGACGGCCGGGATGACGGCGATCCTCTGCGTCGGCGCGGACGACGGCGCGCTGCTCCATCCCAAGTTCGGCGCCCTCTTCGTCGACCTTTCGACGCTGCTGCTCTTCCCGCTCGGCACGCTGCCCGTCGCGCCGTTGAACGGCACGATCCCGCCGTCGACGCCGCTCGGGACCACGATCGCGCTGCAGCTCCTCGCGCTCTCCGGCGGCGCGGGCAACTTCTCGAACCCGGTGATCCTCACGGTCGAGTAGGGGGGCGAGCGCCGACGACGCGTCCGCGAGAGTTCCAGCGTTCGTACGGTCCGTTCAGGCGCCGCGGCGTTCGAGGCGCGGCAATTCCGGCGCGGGGACGTCGCACCGCGCGACGACCTCTCCCTCCTTCTCGACGTCGATCGTCGCGCCGGGCCACGCGTGGACGACCAATTCCTGATCGGTGAGCTCGATCTCGAGCTGCCCCGCGTGGCTCGCCGAGTGAGCCGTGATCTGGACGCGTTCGCGCACGGCGAGCGGGATCTCTTCGCCCCAGGGTTCGAGACGAAGTGTGATCCGGCGCGCCTTCGAGTTCTCGAGGGCGAGGGAGTGACCGAAGCCGGTCCGGGTACGCGTTCTCGTCACGGCGGATCTCCGGTGAGCAACTCGATCACGCGCTCCATCAGATCCCTTCGTCCGGCGGCGCTCGGGTTCAGAGGATTCCGGCGATGCACCTCGTCGTAGAAGTTTCGCCATGCGATCGCGAGTCCGCGAGTCATTCCGATCTTCTTCAGGTGCTCTCGCGTGATCGTAGCCATCCGCTCGCGGGCCGACGCCGATCCGCTGCCCCATCCCATCGCGAGACCGAAGCTCGCCATGTCGCCGCCACGTGGCGTCTTCGGAGCGTTCACCACGACGTCGCACTCCTGCCCTGATTCGAATTCCGCAGGAGGGAGACGAACGTGCGCGTCCATGGGTGACACATCGGCGGCGTATCGAGCCGCAGCGACTCCAGCTCGATCGCTTCACTCCCGGAGGGCGGAGCTCGCGACACCGCACGGCACCGACTTCGAACTCGCCGGATCGAGGGAACGATGGTCAGTGACCCGTTCTTGCCGCTGATCTTCGCTGACCGACGGAGCGGTCCGGATCACTCGTCGGCGACGACGTCGTGCTCGATCGTCTCGCTCTCGCGGCCATCGTCGGACCAGGTCTCGGCGGTGACTTGCCGACTCGATCCGCCCACCGATTCGTAGGCGCTGAAGGCGTACGCCGGCGCGCGGGCGGCGACGACGCGGTAGCTGCCGTCGTTGCCGCTTCGAGCCAAGCTTCCCTCGACGCCGACGGCCCATTCGCCGTCGTCCTCGACGAACTTCGACTGGAAATAGATCGACGCATTCGCGACGGGGGCCCCGGACTTCCGCGCGATGCGTCCGGTGAAGACGCGGCGCTCCGTTCCCGACATCGCGGCGCCGCTGATCTGCGGAACGCGCAGCGTGATCTCACGGCCGCCGGGGGCGGCGGGCTGCGCCGGCCTGAACCAGCCGCTGCGCTGCCCGTCGTCCTCGGCGTCGCGGCGACGATCGCGCGACGGCGCGGCCACGCGGCGCACCGTCAGCACGCAGGTGACGGGTCGCAGGTTCTTCAGCACGAAGCGACCGTCCGCGTCGGCCCGCGCGGTGACCGTCTCTTCGCTGCCGGGCAGCGCGGCCTGCACGGCGGCATTCGCGAGCGGTGCACCGGTCGCGCGGTCGAGCACCCTGCCGCGGTAACCGATGTCATTGACCGGCAGCTCGACGACTCCGTCCGCGAGGACTTGCGGCGTGAGGTGGAGACTCCATGCGGTTCCATCCGGGGCAGCGACGTTGAAGAACGTGAAGTTCACCGCGTCCGCACCGAGAACGCCGTCGACCGTGAGTTCGCTCCACTCGGAGCCCACGTACGTCCCGTCGCGTGCCTTCCAGCCGGAGTAGTCGCTCGTTCCCTCGGCGTGGATGCGCAGGTGCACGGGCCCGGCCGGCGGCGCGGTGAGCTCGGTCGACACCACGGCGCCGTCGCTCACCTGCACGTTCTTCAGGTCCTGGGGGATCGCGACGTGCACCTCGCGCGTCCCGTTCAGGCTCACGACGTATTCGCCGGCGACGAGGGCTTCGAAGAGTGCGTGACCGCTGGCGTCGGTCAGCGTCATTTCCTGCTTCGAGTTGGGGCCGCGGATCGCGACCTTCGCGTCCGGGCGGGGAGCGCCGCGGGCGTCCCGGACCACGACATCGATGCGCCCACCGCTCTCGACGTCGAGCACGAACGAACCGGCCGTCGGGAGCGCGACGATGCGCATCAGCGGCCTCTCGCCGACCGGCACGAAGAGGACGAACCGTCCGGGCGGCCCACGCAGCGAGAACGCGCCGTCGTCGTCCGTCGACGTCTCGTCGATCTTGTGGAGCGACTGCTCGCTCCAGCCGAGCGGATAGAAGGCGTTCAGTGAGAGAGTAGTTCGCGCGATCGGAGCGCCGCCGCGCACCAGGCGGCCGGCGAGTTCGGGCGGCCGCCCCTTCGTGAGCTCGACCGTGACGTCGACGCGCTCGTTCGCGGGCTTCATCACGACGCGCGCCGGCACGTGGTCGTCGTTCCAGACGTCGATCCACGCGGCCTCCTGTGCCGGGTAGATGGCATTCCCCGAACGCGCCTGTGCCGCCTCGAACTGGACGCGACCGCCACGCGCGTGGAGGCGGCCGGCGTACACCGGGCTCCCGCTGTTCATCGAGGTCGAGAGGATCGAGAAGTCCTCGATCGGCCGCTGCGTCGCGGCATCGAGCACCGTGAGCACCGCCAGCCGCCGGACCTGGATGCGCAGCGATCTGTCGCCCGAAGCGTTCGCGTTGATTTCGACCACTTCGAATCCGGCCGTCGCCGACCGCGCCACGATGCTCGGTGCGCCCGCCTCAAGCTCGAACGTCCCGTCGGCCGCGACCGGCACGAGCCACGGTCCGATGGGCAGCGGCTGGCGCTCGCCCTTGACCCTTATGCGCGCGTCCCATGCCAAGAGGAGCAACTCGAGTCCTCCGACCGGCGCCCCGCCGCCGTCGACGACGACGCCGCGGATCGGGCGGGTCGGGAACAGGCGGATCGAGACCGAAGCGTCGGCAGCGACGACTGGCACGACCCGCGATTCGTAGCCCACGTGCGCGGCGAGCAGCACACCGCGCGGCAGCGTCGCGGCGAGTTCGAATGCGCCGTCGGACCCGCTCGTCGCCTTCGCGAGAGCCGCGACGCCCGACGCCGGCGGCGCGCAGAGCTCGACGTCCGTGGCGTCCCACCACGCCCCTTCAGGGAGCGGTTCGATCAAGCGCGGCCAGCCGCCGTCGAAGCGCGGTAATCCGTCCCGGGAGTCCGGGTGGGAATACGCGGCGAAGCGGCTCCTCACGTCGCTCAAGCGCATTCGCAGCGGCTCGAAGTAGTCGATCGTGGCCCCGGTGATCGGCAGGAGCGTGTTGCCGTCGACGACCGTGCCCTGGAGTGCGACGGCGGTCGGCGGTCGGGACGGCAGCGCCCCGAGCTCCTCGGCCTCCCTCACCGCGACGGGTGCCGACGACTCCCGTTCTGCCGTGCCGACGGACGCAGGGGACGGTGCCGTCGGCGCGGCGGCGGCCGTTGCGCGCGGTTCCGCGGGCTGCGACGCCGACCTCCTCGCATCGCGCTCCGGAATCGCTTGCCAGAGCACGGTCGCGGCGGCCACCGTGACGACGACAGCAGCGACGAGCTTCTTGGTCACGAGAAGGCTCCCGACGGTGACGAGCGCCGCGGCGGCAGCAGCCTGGGTTGCCGCGCTTTTCAGGACGACCGCGCGGATCTATGCGATGCCGCGTCCGAGACTTGCCGCGAAGAGCGCGGGCAGCGCCGCGCTTCGCGGCAATCGAGTCCGAAGCTGTTCGAGTGCCCGATGCAACTGCACGCGCACCGCACCCGGACTGCGGCCGAGAGCGATCGCGATCTGCGCGGGCGTCAGTTCATGGCGCAGCGTGAGGATCGCGACGGCGCGGTAGGGCTCGGCGAGCCGATCGAGCTCGCGGCCGACCCGCGCGTCGAGCTCGCGCCCCTGCGCGTGCGCCAGGGGCGTCGGCTCGGCACGCGGCAGCGGGTGCAGGACGCGCAGTTCGTGGGCGCGCGCGTCGGCTCGTTCGGCATCCCGCGTCTCCTTGCGTCGCGCGGCGCGGGCATGGTTCGCGAGGATGCCGAGCAGCCACGGCAGCAGCGGTCGCCGCTCGTCCCACGCTCCCGCCGACTCGATCGCCGTGACGAACGTCGTCTGGAGGAGGTCTTCCGCCGCAGCGAGATCTCCCGCGACGTGGCAGGCGACGCGGAGCAGCTCAGGCGCAGTGCGATCGAAGACCTCGGCGAGCGGCGCCGGCGCGCCGTCACGGCGGTACCGGGCAAAGAGCTCTTCGAGCGTGTATTGCGCCATCGCGGGCTCTACTTGTCGCGACCGGCGCGAACGTTACAGGCGTTCCGGATGGCGTTCGGCGGGCGGCACGCATCTCCGGACCCGCATTGGCACGCCCGCCAGGACTCGAACCTGGGACCTGTGGTTCAGAAAGTCGCGGGCGGAGAATACGAAGTCGCGCCGCGCTGGGGACTTTCGCGCGTCAGAGCAGCGGCGTGTCCCCGATTCTGTCGGACTTTTCGGTGAGCAGCGGGGCGTCGAAGCGTTCGCAGAGCGGCGACGACTCAGAGTCCGATGTCCGCGGCGCGCGACTGCTGCGCCTCGCGCACGACCTGCTCGCGGCGGCGCGCGCGCTCTTGGAGGACGTTCGTGTATCCCATGTCGAAGGGGCGCCCAGAGGGGCCACCTAGGGCGGGGACGTTCCCTTGTCTCGCTTCGTCCCCCGTCGTCGTCTCCTGCTCTTGGCAGTCGAGGAGCATGGCGCCGCTCCAGCCGCGTACGCTTCGCGGCGCCTGAATCACGTCGCAGCCGCTCCAGCCTCCCGCGGCTCACCCCGTGTGAACGGAAACTGCGACCGGCGCCGTTGTAGCTCCCGACTTGCGGAGCTGATCACATGAACGACGAACAGCATCCCGGTTACGGTAGGGCAGTCGGCACCATTGATTCGTAAGGAAGGTGACCGTCATGCGTCGCATGGCCCTGATCGCTTCGTGCCTGATCGCGCTCGCGCTCGCGCTCGTGTTCTTCCTCGATCGGGACCGGTTCGGCGGGGGCTCGTCGTCCACGCGCGTCGTGCCGAACGCCGCGCCCGCCGCGAAGAGTCCGCCGTCCGCGCCGCTCGCGACTCCTACGGAGACGTCGCCGATTCATCGGATCGAGGACGCGAAGCGGAATGTCGACGAGGCACCCGTCGCTGCCGCCGTTCCCATCGCTCCTGCGGATCCGGCCACGAAGTGTTTCGGCCGCGTGGTTGATGGCGCGAGCGTTCCGGTCCCGGAGTTCGTCGTCGAGGCGCGCGCGGTCGATCGCAGTCGACCCGAGTTCGGGCGCGACGACGCGGAAGTGACGAAGCTGGCGGGACGGGAAGGACGATTCGCGCTCGACACTCTCCCGAGGCGCGAATGGCAGTTCGTCGCGATCGCTCCTTCGGGCGCCCGTTCCGCACCGCTCTATGGCCGACTTCCCTGGAAGGGCGAGCCACCGACGTTGATCATCGCGGACCCGGTCCGCGTCGAGGGCGTCGTGACGGGTCGCAACGACGCGCCGGTCGACGGCGCCGAGGTCTTTTTCGCGTACGCCGGCGAGGACGTGCCGACGCCCCATTCGATGTCCGAGCACCCGACGGCGAGCGCGCGAACCGACGCGAACGGTCGCTTCTCGATCGCGTCGGTTCGGCCGGGCCGGATCGCGCTCGTCGCGGCCCACGACGACTACTGCAACAGCGACTACCTGCGCATCGACGTGGCGGCGACCGGCGCGGCAGAGATCCGGCTCGAGCTGCGCGACGGCGCGCACGTCGTCGGTAGCATCGACCCGTCGATGGGGGCCCTCGCCGATCGCGAGGTCGATCTCTTCAGCTTCCGCGGATTGATCGGCTGGCGGCAAACGAAGTCCGACGCGCAGGGCCGTTTCGACTTCGAGCACGTGATCCCGCAGGAGTACGTGATCGAGCTCAAGTCAGGCGAGGAGTTCACCTTCGACCGCGTCCGCGGCATCCACGCGAAGGAAACGCCGCCCGGCGCGCCGAAGAATCGCGGGCTGCGCAAGAATATCGAAGTGCGCGACGGCGAGACCACGCGTCTCGTCCTCGGCGAAGAGCAGCACCGCATTCGCGGGCGCGGCCGCGTCACGTGCCGCGGCGCGTCGATCGTTGGCGCGCAGATGGGAGCGATTTCGTCTGGCTCGAACGAAGACCTCGAGCAGGTGGTCCACACCGCCGAGGACGGCACGTTCTCGCTCGAGTTCGCCGGCCCTGGCTGGTACCAGTTGTCGGCCTTTTGGAAGTCGGCGCAGTACGAGCATGAGATCTACGTGCCGACTGACGGGAGCGTCGACCTCTCCTTCGAGGTCCCGTCGGGAGGAATCCTGGGCCGCCTCGTCGACGCCAGCGGGAAGCCGCTCGCGAACGTGCACGTCACGCTCACGGACGCCGGCCGCATCGCGAATGTCGAGGGCGGCGACCCGCACGGCCCGTCGCGGACCACGCGCACGAACCAGGACGGCTCCTTCGAGATGCGGATGGTCCCGCCCGGCACCTACACGCTCGCCGCGCCCGACGGCCTCCAGTTCTTCCAGTCGGCGCCCGTCGAACCTTACGGCCGCGTCTTCCGCCGCGAGCTCGCCGTCGACACGGAGCTCCTGACCGGCATCGAGCTGAAGCTCGAGCCCGAAGGGCGCATCGCCGGCAAGGTCGTCGACGAACTCGGCCGCCCCGCCGGCGGCGCCCATCTGCTCATCCTGGACGACGCCGGCCGTCCGTGCTCGACCTACTGGGAAACCACCGCCAACGAATCCGGCGCGTTCCTGATCCGCAGCGTCGCGCCAGGCACCTACCACGTGATCGCGAGCCGCGAGAAGCGAATGGGCGAGAGCGCGCCGGTGGATGTCGAGGCCGACACGACCGCGGAGACGACGGTCGAGTTGCCTGCGAAGTGAACGCGGCGACCGAGTCGATCGTTACCGAGTGGTGGAGCGTAGGGGACGAAATCGCGTCGTCGCGCACGGACGCGGATCTGGCGACGGAAACGACGACGTCGCTGGCACTTGCAGTGGCACGCCCGCCAGGACTCGAACCTGGGACCTGCGGTTTAGAAAACCGCTGCTCTAGCCGGCTGAGCTACGGGCGCGTCGAGCGACGGCTCGCACTCTCACGTCGCGGTCGAGCGCGGTCAAGTTCGGCGCGACGAGACTGCGGTGATGCCGCGACGGGCGCGCGCCCCGTTTCCTGGATGGCGCTTCCGGGGGGTGCTAACGTTTCGCGCCCTTCGTTCGATTGGCAATCCAGTTCGGGACGCGGCGCGGAGCAGCTTCATGAGGATCCTCCTGGTCGGCTCCGGCGGGCGCGAGCACGCGCTCGCGGAGGCGATCCGCCGCTCGCCGCGGACCACGGAGCTCTTCCTGGCTCCGGGGAGCGACGCGCTCGCGGCGCTCGGGACGTGCGTCGACCTCGCGGCCGACGACGTCGAGGGGATCACGCGCTTCGCGCGCGAGACGAAGATCGACCTCGCGGTGATCGGGCCGGAGATGCCGCTGGTGAAGGGGCTCGCCGACCTGCTCGAGGCGGCTGGCGTGAAGGTCTTCGGCCCGAAGAAGGCGGCGGCGCAGCTCGAGGGGAGCAAGGTCTTCACCAAGAACCTGCTGCGCAAGTACCACATCCCGACCGCCGAATTCCGCGTCTTCACCGAGCCGCACGTCGCCGAGATCTACGTCACCGAGCAGGTGACGAGCTACCCGATCGTCGTCAAGGCCGACGGGCTCGCCGCAGGCAAGGGCGTGGTCGTCGCGCAGGACGCGGCCGAGGCGAAGGACGCGGTCGACCGCATGATGCGGCGCCTCGAATTCGGCGAGGCGGGGCGGCGCGTGGTCGTCGAGGAGTGCCTGGTCGGCGAGGAGATCTCGGTCCTCGCGGTCACCGACGGCAAGACGTTCTGCACGCTCGAGCCGGCGCGCGACCACAAGCGCGTCTTCGACGGCGACGCGGGGCCGAACACGGGCGGCATGGGGGCGTTCTGCCCGTCGCCGCTCTGGACGCCGGCGCTCGAGCAGGAGATCGAATCGCGCGTGCTGGTGCCGACGCTGCACGCGCTCAACCGCGAGAAGCTCGAGTACCGCGGGCTCCTCTACGCCGGGATCATGCTCACGGGCGAGGGGCCGAAGGTCCTCGAATACAACTGCCGCTTCGGCGATCCCGAGACGCAGGTGATCCTGCCGCGCCTCACGACCGACTTCGTCGAGATCGCGCTGCGCACCGCGGAGGGGAAGCTCGAAGAGCTGCCGGCGCTGCAGTTCGCGCCCGAGGTGGCGCTCACGGTCGTGCTCGCGTCGGGCGGCTACCCCGGCCCCTTCAAGAAGGGGCTGCGCATCCGCGGACTCGAGGAGGCGGCGGCGGTGCCGGGGGTGCGGCTGCATCACGCCGGCACGCGGCGCGACGGCGACCAGTGGGTCACGAACGGCGGCCGTGTGCTGGGAGTGACCGCGCTCGGCGGGTCCCTCGAAGAGGCGCGCCATCGCGCCTACCAGGCGGCCGGCCGCATCGAGTGGGAGGGGCTGCACTACCGGCGCGACGTCGGCGTTCTGCGCACCGCCTAGCCGCCGGCACTTCGAATGTCACCGCTTGCAGTGCCCGTCCCATCCGACGTAGAACGGCGCCATCGGGTCACCCTCCGCTTGATTGGGACTCCACAAGGACGTTCCCGCGGCCCACCGTGAGCCATGAATCGCGGCGCGCTGGGTGGCCCGTCATTGTTTCTGCGAATGAATGAAGTCGCCGCGCGAGTTCCCTCGCTGCGAGCAGGTCGCCAGACCGCCGCTCCCGCCTCTACTATGGAAGGGTGGGGACACGCAGGGGGTTGGACGTGACCGATCCTTCGGATTCCGCGACGGGCAAGGCGACGCCGACGAGGAGCGCTCCCGCAAATGCGCGCCGCCTCGCGCAGGAGCCGACCTTCGAGCGCGTCGAGCTCGAATTCGAGGCGTTCATCCGCAAGAAGGGGCTGAAGCTCACGTCGCAGCGCCGCCGGATCCTGAAGCGCATCTTCGCGACCCACCGCCACTTCACCGCCGAGGAGGCGCACGACTGGTTCCGCAAGGGACGTGACGACGTCTCGCGCGCGACGGTCTACCGCACGCTCTCGCTGCTGGTGGAGGGCGGGCTGCTCGACCAGCTCGACCTCGGCGACGACAAGAAGCGCTACGAGCACCTGCTCGGCCGCGCCCACCACGACCACCTGCTCTGCACGAAGTGCGGCATGGTGATCGAGTTCCAGGAGCCGCGCATCGAGACGCTGCAGGACGAGGTCGCCGCGGCCAACGGCTTCAGCATCACCTCGCACTCGCTGCGGCTCTTCGGGATGTGCCGCAACTGCAGCGCGGCCGAGGCGTCCGCGGGCGCCACGGGCCGCTGAGCGGTCAGCGCCCCGCGCCGAAGCGCTGCGCCTCGGGCGCGAGCGCCGGCACGCGCAGGAGGAAGCGCAGCACCTGGAGCTGGCGCGGCGTCGCGCGCCGCCACGCCTCCGCGCCGCTCTCCGTCGCGAGCGCGGAAAGCCGCCGCGCGGCGTCCTCGATGCGATTGCGCTGCGCGTCGACGCACGCCTCGAGCAGCTCCTCGAGCGCGGCCGGCGCCGGCGCGTAGCGCCGCGCGATCCGCAGGTTCTCCCGCGCCTCCTCGCTGCGGCTCTCCGAGAGCGCCGTGACCGCGTAGGCGAGCTGCGCGCGCCGCTGCGCGCGCGCGAAGCCGTCGGAGTCGTCGAGCGCCTTCATGGCGAGCGCGAGCTCGCGCGCGAGCTCGCCGTCGTCGGGCGCCCGCTCGCTCAGGAGGTCGAGCACCTGCGCCGCGTCGCGCGTGCGCCCCGCGGCGAGGAGCTTCTGCGCGAGCTCGCGCAGCGGCGCGACCGCGGCGTCGCCCTCGACGTCGAGGCGCGCGCGCGCCGCGGCGTAGGGGCGGCCACTCGCGATCAGGAGCTGCGCGAGCGCCGGCGCGACCGGGCCGCGCCACGGCTCGAGGCGGTGCGCGCGCTCGAGCTCGGCGCGCGCGCCCTTCTCGTCGCCGCCGCGCACGCGCACCTCCGCCATCGAGAGACGCGCGGCGACGTGGTCGGGGAGCAGTGCGAGCGCGCGCCGCAGGCAGTCGCGCGCGCGCGCCAGGAACTCGTCGCCGCCGTCGGGCGAGAGGGCCGCCGCCTCGACCTCCTTGCGTGCGACCGAATAGTTGCGGTCGAAGTTGAGCGAGTCGGTCGCCGCGGCCTCCGCGATCGCCGCGAGGTCGGCGCGGTCGAGCGTGTTGTCGCGGGCCGCCGACCACTCGACGCGCTCGGCGCGCAGCGTCGCCTGCCCGTAGCCGATCCCCGCGACGACCAGCAGCGCCGTGACCGGGAGGCGCAGGAGGGTCCGCGGCACGCGCGGCTCCGTGCCGTCCTCGCCGGCGAGCGAGAGGCCGACCAGCAGCGCGCCGAGCAGCAGCGTCGCGGGGTCGTAGAGCGTCGACCAGAACAGCCCGCTCACGCCCCACGCGGCGAGCGCGCCGAGGAGCCCGGCGCGCAGGCGCCCGTCGTCGTCCCTTGCAGCCCCACGTGCGGCGAGCAGCGCGCGCCAGGTCGCGAGCAGCGCGAGCAGGAAGACGAGCAGGCCGGCCGCGCCCCCCTCGGCGAGCTGGCGCAGCGGCTCGCAGTGGGGGTGGTCGACGTCGGAGGCGTAGCCGCCGCGCGTCGGCGTCCGCGCCTCACGCTCCGGGCGGTGCTCGAAATAGGCGTCGCGGAAGCCGCCGGGCCCGACCCCGAGCAGGAGGTGGTGCGACGCGAGCGCCGCCGTCCCGCGCGCGACGTCGAGGCGGACGACGTTGGAGGTGCGCTCGAGGCCGAGCCCGAGCGGCTTCGAGGCGAGCTCGGGCGCGGTGGCGGCCGACTGCTGCGCGGCGAAGCCGAGCGCGAGGCCACCGACCAGTGCGACGATCGGGAGCAGGAGCGGGGCGCCGGCGCGGCGGCGCGCGACGACCACGACGGCGACGCCCGCCGCCGCCGCGATCCACCCGCCGCGCGCGCGCGCGACCAGAAGCGCGCCGCCGATCACCACGACGGTCGCCGCGGCGAGCCAGCGCCCCGCGCCGCCGCGCGCCGCCGTGCGCGCGAGCGCCAGCGAGAGGAACGGGGCGAGGAAGGCCGCGCACGCGTTGGTGTTGCCGAACGTCCCGACCGCCGCGCGCTTCGTCGCCGTCCCGTAGACGAGGTCGACGCCGAACGGCTGCGCGAGCGCGACCGCCGCCGCGGCGGCCGCGACGACCAGCAGCGCGGAGGCGATGCGCGGACCGAGCGGCCACGCGCTCTCCCGCACCGCCGCCGCCACCACGACGAAGAGGACCGCGAGCAGGAGCTCGCGCACCGTCGCGGCGCCGCGCGCGTCGAAGCCGGTCGAGAAGATCGCGACCGCCGCCGACGCGGCGAGCAGCGCGAGCCAGAGCGCCCACGCGCGCAGCGCCCCGCCGAGCGCGCGCTCGAGCGCGCGCTGCGCCTGCGGGAGGAGCAGCGTGAGGAAGCCGGCGACGAGCGCGACCGCGACCTTGAAGGCGTGGAGGTCGTAGGCGACCGGCTGCGTCGCGAAGGCGACGGCCGCCAGCGCGCCTGCGAACCAGAGCGCGCTCACGACGGCGTCGGCTCCGCGGGGCCCTCGAGCAGCGCGTCGAGGAAGCGCTCCGGGTCGAACGGCTCGAGGTCGTCCTGCTTTTCCCCGGTGCCGACGAAGCGGACCGGGATGCCGAGGCGGTCGCGGATCGAGACGACCGCGCCGCCGCGCGCCGTGCCGTCGAGCTTCGCCAGCACGACGCCGGTGAGCGGGACGACCTGCGTGAAGACCTCGGCCTGGCGGATCGCGTTCTGTCCGGTCGTCCCGTCGAGCACGAGCAGCGTCTCGTGCGGCGCGCCGGGGATCTTCTTGTCGAGGACGCGCCGCACCTTGCCGAGCTCGGCCATCAGGTCGTCGCGCGTGTGGAGGCGCCCGGCCGTGTCGACGATCAGCACGTCCACTTGCTGCGCGACCGCGAGCGCGGCAGCGTCGAAGGCGACGGCGGCCGGGTCGGCGCCCGCCTCCTTCTTCACGAGCGGCACGTCGATCCGCTTCGCCCAGGCCGCGAGCTGCTCCACGGCAGCAGCGCGGAACGTATCGCACGCCGCGACCAGCACGCTCCGGCCGCCCACCTTCAGGAGGCGCGCGAGCTTCGCGACCGAGGTCGTCTTGCCGGAGCCGTTCACGCCGACCACCAGCACGACGGTCGGGCCGCTCGCGGCGAGGCGCAGCTCCGGCTCGCCCGCGCCGAGCTTCGCGCGCAGCAGCGCGCGCAGCCGCCCGTGCACGTCGTCGGTCGTCTTGAGCTTGCGTTCGCGGTACTCGGCGCGCAGCGTCTCGAGCACCGCGAGCCCGGTCGGACCGAGGTCCCCGGAATAGAGGACCGCCTCGAGGTCGGCGAGGAACTTCTCGTCGAGCTCGCGCGCGACGCCGAACAGGCGGCCGAGGCCGTCGGCGAGCTTCGCCCGCGTGTTGCGCAGCGTCTCCCGGAGACGGGCGAAGATCACGGCGTCGCCGCTTCCGCGGGGGGACGCTCCTCTTCCTCCTCCTCGTGTTCGGCGGGCGGCTGCGCCGGCTCGGCGGCGAACGGACGCTGCGCCTTCACCTGGTCGAGGATGCCGTTCACGAACGCGCCCGATTGGGCGGTCGAGTAGCGCTTGCCGAGGTCGATCGCCTCGTTCAGCGCGACGCCGATCGGGATCTCGGGACAGTGCAGCAGCTCGAAGCTCGCGAGGCGCAGGATGTTGCGATCGACGGGGGGCATGCGGTCGAGCGACCAGTTCTGGGCGACGCGGGCGATGCCGGCGTCGAGCTCCGCCTGGTGCTTGACGACGCCGTGCACGAGCTCGGTGGCGAAGAGGCGCGCGATACGCGAGGCGCCCGATTCGCGCAGGAAGCCGTCGAGGTCGTCGAGGATCTCGGGGCCGCGCACGTCGAGGGTGTAGAGGAACTGGAGCGCGAGCTCGCGGGCGCGGGTGCGGCGGCGCATCGCTCAGCTCCCCGCGCCTTGCGCGGCGCGGCCGGAGAGGCGGCGCTTCAAGAGCGCCATCTCGAGCGCGGCGAGCGCGGCGTGGCCGCCGCGGTTCTCGCCGCCCTTGCCGCTGCGGGCGAGCGCCTGCTCGAGCTTCTCGCAGGTGAGGACGCCGAACGCGACCGGCACGCCGGTCTCCTCCGCCGCACGCGCGATCGTGTCGGCGGCCAGCCGGCAGACGTGGTCGTAGTGGTCGGTCTCGCCGCGGATCACCGCGCCGAGGCAGACGACCGCGTCGACGCCGAGCTTCTCCGCCGCCAGGCGCGCGGCGAAGGCGAGCTCGACCGCGCCCGGCACCTCGAGCACCGAGACGTCGCCGTCGGCGACGCCGCTCGCGCGCAGCGCCTCGAGCGCGCCCTCGAGGAGGCGCGCCGTGACCGCGTCGTTGAAGCGGCTGCGCACGACCGCGACCCGGAGGCCGTTGCCGTCGCCGCGTCCGTCGCACGGGGCGGGATGCGTGGTTGCCGTTACCATGGAAACCCGGAGATTCTTCAAAGCGTGGCCGGCCTTGCCAAGAGAATCATCGCGCGCACCGCGGCGTGGCTCCCGCTTTTCGCCGTCCTCGCGACCGCTACCGCGTGTCCCGCGCCGCCCGACGGCGACGCTCCCGCTCCCCGCGCCGCCCGCCCCGACGTCGTGGTCGTCGTGATCGACACGCTGCGGCGCGACCACCTGAACGCGTACGGCTACGGGAAGCCGACCAGCCCGCGCCTCGCCGAGCTCGCGAAGTCGTCGGTCGTCTTCGAGCGCGCGATGGCCGCGAGCTCCTGGACCGAGCCGTCGACGGCGAGCCTGCTCACCGGCCTCTACCCGCCGCGCCACGGCGCGCACGAGTATGCGCGCGTGCCGGCGTCGGCGACGCTGCTGGCCGAGGTGCTGCACGCGGCCGGCTGGCGCACCGGCGGCGTCTCGGGGAACCCCAACGCGTCGCCGCAGTTCGGCTTCGACCAGGGGTTCGACTCGTTCGACTTCTCCGGCAACGAGGAGGCGCGCGAGTACCCCGACGTCGCCGAGCTGGTCGCGAAGGCGCGCACGTTCCTGCAGGAAGCGCATGCGATGGAGCCGGCGGCGCCGCGCTTCTGCTACCTCCACGTGATGAACGTCCACGGACCCTACCGCGCGCCGCCGGAGCAGCGCGAGCGCTTCCTCGAGCAGCCGTTCGAGGAGTTCCCGTTCCAGAACGAGATCTGGAAGGAGATCCTGCGCAAGGGCCACATCGAGCGCCGCAAGGACGTGACGCCGGCGAAGCTGCACGATCTCACCGCGCGCTACGACGGCGCGATCGCCTGGACCGACGCGGTGGTCGGCGGCTTCCTCGACGAACTGCTCGCGGGCGACGGCGGGAAGAACACGCTGGTCGTCGTCACCGCCGACCACGGCGAGGAGCTCTTCGACCACGGCGGCTTCGGTCACGGCTTCACGCTCCATCGGGAGGTCGTCGACGTGCCGCTCCTGATCCGGCTTCCCGGCGGGGAGGGGGGCGGGGTGCGCGTCACCGAGCCGGTGAGCCTCGTCGACGTCGCGCCGACGCTGCTCGACCGCCTCGGGCTCCTCGCCGCGCAGCCGCAAGGGCGGTTCGGCGACGGCCTCTCGCTCGCGCCGCTCCTGCGCGGCGGGAAGATCGAGCGCGACGCGCCGATCGTCGCGCAGCTCGAGCGAGGCAAGCAGGGGAGGGCGTTCCTGCTCGAGCAGTGGCCGCTGCGCCTGATCCTCACCGAGCGCGACTACGCCGGGCGCGAGGACGTGCTCGAGCTCTTCGACCTCGAAAAGGATCCCGACGAGCGGAACAATCTGCTCGCCGGCGACGCGCCGCGCGCGGCCGAGCTGCGCCGCAAGCTCGCGGCGCGACGCTCCCAGCTCGAGACGGCCGCGCTCCCGACCACGACCGAGGAGCTCGACGAGGCGATGCGCCGCAAGATGGAGGCGCTCGGGTACGGCAGCGAGAAGGGCGGCGGACGCTGACGCCGCGACGAACCGCGCTCCGACGGATCGGGTCCTACCTTGACTCCCGGCGCCGTGCCCCGAAACTGTCGCGCTCGGCACGACGGGTCCGGCGAACTCCCGCCGCACCACCTTGGAGTACCGCCATGCGAACGATCTCCCGCGTCGCCGCGCTGGCCCTCGCGCACGGATTCGTCCTCGCCTCGCTCGCGTCCGCGCAGACGCTGCGCTCGGAGCTCGGCCCCGACCTCTCGCCGACCCGGCACACCGGCCCGACCGTGCCGCCGAAGCGGACGCCGCCGGCGCCGCCCGACGGGAACGACCAGAACGCGACCGGGGGGCTGCCCGGCCAGCAGAACGAGACGTCGGTCGCCGTCAATCCGCTCGACCCGCTCAACATCGTCGGCGTCTCCAACGACTACAGCAGCGGCAACGTCCTGACCGGCTTCTACACGACGCTCGACGGCGGGCAGACCTGGAGCTCGGGCGACCTTCCGTTGGAGCCGGGCTTCTCGTTCTCCGGCGACCCCTCGGTGGTGTTCTGCGTCGACGGGACGCCGGTGATCATCTGCCTGCAGTACTACGGCGCCGGCGGGAGCGGCATCTACGCCTACCGTTCGCTCGACCAGGGCATCACGTGGCAGGCCGGCGTCCAGGCCAACCTCCACTCCGCCAACGACAAGGTGCAGGCCGCGTGCGACTACAGCAGCGGTCCGCATCACGGCCACATCTGCGCGGCGTGGGACCGCTTCGGCACGTTCAGCGGCGACACGATCTTCCAGATCCGCTCGGAGGACGGGGGCGTGACCTGGAAGGGGCTGCACCGCGTCGACGACGTGAACGGCAACGCGATCGCGCCCGACGTCGCCTACGGCGCCAACAGCGAGCTCTGGATCATGTGGGCCGACCGCGGCTCGCTCGAGATCTTCGTCGACCACTCTCTCGACGGCGGGAAGACGTGGGGGACCGACATCAAGGTCTCGAACTACAAGCCGGTCCCCTCGCCGATCCCCGGCTCGTCCTTCCGCATGTTCGACATCTTCACGATCGCGGCCGATTGGACCCCCGGGCCCTTCGCCGGCGCGGTCTACGTCGCCTGGCACGAGTGGCACGCGACGGCGCCCAAGCACGCCGACATCGACTGCGCGACGTCGCTCGACGGCGGCGCGACCTGGAACACGGTGAACGTGAACGTCGCCGACACGACCAACGCCGACCAGGTCTTCCCGCACGCGGTGGTCGACGCCAAGGGGACGCTCAACATCGACTACTTCGACCGGCGCCTCGACCCGAGCAACTACCTGCTCTGGACCTGGGTCGCGCGCTCGTCCGACGGCGGCGCGTCCTTCAAGGAGTACCGCGTCTCCGACGCGGGCTGGGACCACGCGGCGACGGAGAGCGCCTGGTTCATCGGCGACTACATCGGCATCGACGCGTCGGCGCACGAGGTGCGCCCCTTCTGGACCGACGGGACGAGCGGCTCGCAGGACGTCGTGTGCGACGCGGTGAACCTCGACTTCTTCTCCGACGTCGCGACGCTCTCGGCCGCGACCGGGGGCGTCGCCGCCTTCACGATCGACGTCGGCCCCAACCTCGGCGGCAAGGACTACTGGGTGCTCGGGAGCCTCGCGACGACGCCGGGACTCACCTTCGCGAACGGGGTCCACCTGCCGCTCAACTGGGACCCGCTGTTCCAGATCACGATGCAGTTCGCGAACTCGGCGACCTTCGTGAACACGCACGGGACGCTCGACGCTGCCGGCGGGGCGCTCACGAGCTTGGACACCGTTGGGCCGTTCAGCCCGGCGCTCGCCGGGATCGACCTCTTCTTCGCGACGCTCGTGCTGCAGCCGACGCCCGCCTTCGCGACGAATCCGACGAAGGTCACGCTCGTGCCGTGAGGGCGGCGGACGCCGCCGCCGCCGCGAGCGGCGCTCCGACGGATCCGGTCCGGCCTTGACTCCCGGCGCCGTGCCCCGAAACTGTCGCGCTCGGCACGACCCGTCCGGTCGCCGCGCCCGTAGCTCAGCTGGATAGAGCGTCGCCCTCCGAAGGCGAAGGCCAGAGGTTCGAATCCTCTCGGGCGCACCATCGAACCCCCGTCGCACCCCCCGGAGTACCGCCATGCGAACAATCCCCCGCGTCGCCGCGCTGGCCCTCGCGCACGGATTCGTCCTCGCCTCGCTCGCGTCCGCGCAGACGCTGCGCTCGGAGCTCGGCCCCGACCTCTCGCCGACCCGGCACACCGGCCCGACCGTGCCGCCGAAGCGGACGCCGCCGGCGCCGCCCGACGGGAACGACCAGAACGCGACCGGGGGGCTGCCCGGCCAGCAGAACGAGACGTCGGTCGCCGTCAATCCGCTCGACCCGCTCAACATCGTCGGCGTCTCCAACGACTACAGCAGCGGCAACGTCCTGACCGGCTTCTACACGACGCTCGACGGCGGGCAGACCTGGAGCTCGGGCGACCTTCCGTTGGAGCCGGGCTTCTCGTTCTCCGGCGACCCCTCGGTGGTGTTCTGCGTCGACGGGACGCCGGTGATCATCTGCCTGCAGTACTACGGCGCCGGCGGGAGCGGCATCTACGCCTACCGCTCGCTCGACCAGGGCATCACCTGGCAGTCGGGCGTGCAGGCCGACCTCAACGGCGCCAACGACAAGGTGCAGTCGGCCTGCGACTTCAGCAACGGTCCGCATCACGGCCAGATCTGCGCGGCGTGGGACCGCTTCTTCACGGGCGCGGGCGACAACGTCTACATCTCGACTTCGGACGACGGGGGGCAGACCTTCTCCACTTCGAAGCGCATCGACGACGCGAACGCCAACGCGATCGCCCCCGACGTCGCCTACGGCGCGAACAGCGAGCTCTGGGTCATGTGGGCCGATCGCGGCCGGTTCGACGTCATGGTCGACCACTCGAGCGACGGCGGAGCGACCTGGGGGACGGACATCTTCGTCTCCAACTTCAACAACGTCCCCTCGCCGATCCCGGGCTCGTTCTTCCGCATGTTCGACATCTTCTCGGTCGCCGCCGACTGGACGAACGGTCCGTTCGCGGGCTCGGTGTACGTCGCGTGGCACACCTGGAAGGGGTCGGCGCCCCGGCACGCGAACATCCGCTGCGCCGCGACCCACGACGGCGGCGCGACCTGGAGCTCGGTCGTCGTCAACGCCAGCGACACGACCTTTGCCGACCAGGTCTTCCCGCACGCGGTGGTCGACGCCAAGGGGACGCTCAACATCG
>DAINBU010000027.1:0-22876 GCA_036732755.1 Planctomycetota bacterium | reverse complement strand
ACGCGGGCTGGGACCACGCGGCGACGGAGAGCGCCTGGTTCATCGGCGACTACATGGGCATCGACGCGTCGGCGCACGAGGTGCGTCCCTTCTGGACCGACGGGACGAGCGGCTCGCAGGACGTCGCCTGCGACGTGGTGAACCTCGACTTCTTCTCCGACGTCTCGACGCTCTCGGCTGCGACCGGCGGCGTCGCCGCGTTCACGATCGACGTCGGCCCCAACCTCGGCGGCTTGGACTACTGGGTGCTCGGCAGCCTCGCGACCTCGCCGGGGCTCACCTTCGGGAACGGGGTCCATCTGCCGCTCAACTGGGACCTGCTGTTCCAGATCACGATGCAGTTCGCGAACTCGGCGACCTTCGTGAACACGCACGGGACGCTCGACGCCGCCGGCGGCGCGCTCGCGAGCTTCGACACGGGCGGGCCGTTCAGCCCGGCGCTCGCTGGGATCGACCTCTACTTCTCGACGCTCGTGCTGCAGCCGTCGCCCGCCTTCGCGACCAATCCGACGAAGGTCACGCTCGTGCCGTGACGAGTCGCGCGCGTCGTCCCGCCGAATCCACCTCGGAGCGCCGTCTTGCAAGCGATCCCTCGCGTCGTCGTGCTCGCGGCCGTGGTGCACGGGCTCGTCCTCGTGTCGCTGGCCGGCGCGCAGACCTTGCGCACCGAACTCGGACCCGATTTCACGCCGACCAAGTACCCCGGCCCGACCGTGCCGCCGAAGTGGACGCCGCCAGCGCCGCCCGACGGGAACGACCAGGACGCGACGGGAGGATTGTCGGGCTTGCAGGCGGAAACTTCCGTCGCCGTCAACCCGCTCGACGCGCTCAACGTCGTCGGCGTCTCGAACGACTTGAGCACGGGCAGCACCCGAGTCGCCTTCTACTCGACGCAGGACGGCGGGCAGACCTGGACGTCGGGCAACGTTCCGCTGGAACCCGGCTTCTCGTTCACGGGCGATCCCGAGGTCGTCTTCTGCACTGACGGGACGCCGGTGATCCTCTGTCTGCAGTACGTTGGCGCCGGCGGCAACGGCGTCTACGCCTACCGCTCGCTCGACCACGGCGTGACTTGGCAGGGCGGCGTGCTGGTCAACTTGAACACCGCCAACGACAAGGTGCAGGCGGCCTGCGACTTCAGCAACGGCGCGCACCATGGTGACATCACGGCGGCGTGGGACCGCTTCCACACCGGCTACCTCAACACGATCCACGTGATGCGTTCCGAGGACGGCGGCCAGACCTGGAAGGGGCTGCGACGCATCGACGACGCGGTTGGCGATACGATCGCGCCCGACGTCGCCTACGGCGCGAACAGCGAGCTCTGGGTCATGTGGGCCGACCACGGGTCCCTCGAGATCAAGATCGACCATTCGTCCGACGGTGGGAAGACGTGGGGCACCGACATCAAGGTCTCCGACTACAACTCGGTTCCTTCGCCGATCCCCGGCTCTTTGTTCCGCGTATACGACGTCTTCACGGTCGCGGCCGACTGGACCTCGGGTCCGTACGCGGGCGCGGTCTACGTCGCGTGGCATACCTGGAAGGGGGCGGCGCAGGGCAATGCGAACGTCCGCTGCGCGGCGAGCTACGACGGCGGAGCGACCTGGAGCTCCGTGCTGGTCAACGCCAGCGACACGACAGGCGCCGACCAGTTCTTCCCGCACGCGGTGGTCGATGCGAAAGGGACTTTGAACGTCGGCTTCTTCGACCGGCGCCTCGATCCCAACAACTACCTGATCTGGACCTGGGTGGCGCGCTCGTCCGACGGCGGCGCGACCTTCAAGGAGTACCGCGTGTCCGACGCCGGCTGGGACCACGCCGCGACGGAGTACGCCGGCTACATCGGCGACTACACCGGCATCGACGCGTCGGCCCACGAGGTGCGCCCGTTCTGGACCGACGGCACGAGCGGCTCGCAGGACGTCATGACCGACGCGGTGAACCTCGACTTCTTCTCCGACGTCGCGACGCTCTCGGCCGCGGCCGGCGGAGTGGCCGCCTTCACCGTCGACGTCGGCCCCAATCTCGGCGGCGCGAACTACTGGGTGCTCGGCAGCCTCGGGACGGCGCCGGGGCTCACCTTCGGGAACGGGCTGCACCTGCCGCTCAACTGGGACCCGCTGTTCCAGGTCACGTTGCAGTTCGCCAACACGCCGAGCTTCGTGAACACGCGCGGCACGCTCGACGCGGCCGGCGGCGCGCTCGCGAGCCTCGACACGGGCGGGCCGTTCAGTCCGGCGCTCGCCGGCATCGACCTCTTCTTCTCGACGCTGGTCCTGCAGCCGACGCCCGCGTTCGCCACCAATCCGACCAAGGTCACCCTGGTGCCGTGACGAGGCGCGCGCGTCGCCCCACCGTCGCGCGCGCCCGCCCGAGGCGCGCGCCCGATGCGCTGCCGCGCGCGGTCGTCGCCGACACCGACGGGAACGTCGTCGAGCGCGACGACGCGGGCGCCGCGATGCGCAGCGGGCGCGACGTCCTGCCGCTCGATCCCGACGACCTGATCCCGCTCCCGGCGGGGAGCACGCTCTACGCGCTTCCGGGCCGCGCGCCGCTCGCCTTCACGGCCGAGCGCGGGCTCGCGCCGCTCGAGGCGGAGGAGCCCGGTGGCGATCCGCCCGGCGCGGTCGCGGCGTTCCTCCCCTCGGGGTATTCGGTCTTCGGATTGGCGGCCTTCGAGCGGCGGGACGGAGCGCCCTTGCTGCCGCTCTACTCCTACGCGGCCGTCTGCTGGTGGCGCGGCGCCTTCCACGTGCCCGCGGCCCGCGTCGAGAGCGACGTGAAGCACGACCCCGACCAGTTCGACGACGCGACCGTCGCCGCCCACGTGGCGCGGCGGCTCGGCGCACAGCCGCAGAACCGGCTCGTCGCGCACCTCGGCTCGAACTGCGCGATCCGCTACGGCTGCGCCAACGCGCGCAACCTCTTCTACGGCCGCTGGGAGTGCCCGATCCCGGTCGCGCCGTCGTGCAATGCCGCCTGCATCGGCTGCATCTCGGCGCAGCCCGACGCGCCGATCGCGTCGCCGCAGGAGCGCCTGACCTTCGTGCCGACCGTCGACGAGATCCTCGAGATCGCGCTGCCGCACCTCGAGTCGGCGCCGCGCGCCATGCTCTCCTTCGGGCAGGGGTGTGAGGGCGAGCCGCTGCTGCAGGCCGACTTGATGGTCGAGGTGATCCGGAAGATCCGCGAGCAGACGAAGTGCGGCACGCTCCACCTGAACAGCAACGGCAGCCGGCCGCGCGCGGTCGAGCGCCTCTTCGCGGCCGGCCTCGACTCGATCCGCGTCAGCACCAACAGCGCCCGCGCGGCGCCCTACCACGCCTATTACCGGCCGGTCGCCTACTCCTTCGACGACGTGGTCGAGTCGCTGCGCGTCGCGCGCCGCGCGAACGCCTTCGCGAGCATCAACTACCTCGCCTTCCCCGGCTTCACCGACGGCGAGGAGGAGGTCGCGGCGCTGCACCGCCTGATCGGCGAGACGCGCCTCGACCTGATCCAGTGGCGCAACCTGAACATCGACCCCGACGCCTACGCCGACGTGGTCGGGATCGAGCGCGGCGCACCGAAGCGCGGCATGCGGCGCCTGCTCGCCGAGCTGCGCGCCGCCTGGCCGCGGCTCCGTCACGGCTACCTGAATCCGCCGCGCGAGGCGTTCGCCGCCGCCGCCGGTCTGGAAGGAGAGCGAGGATGAGCGGCTGGTTCGGAGGGACGAGGCGCGAAGTGCTCACCGTGCTCGCGCTCGCGACCGGTGCGGCGGCGACGGCGCAGGAGACGGAGAAAACTCCGTCGGTCAGGCTCCACGTCCATGTCGATGCGCGCTCCGGCGACGACGCCGCCGGCGACGGGACCCCCGACAAGCCGTTCCGCACGATCGGCCGCGCGCTCGCGCTGCAGGCGAAGACCCCCGAACGCGCGACCGACATCCACCTCGGGCTCGGCCACTACGGCCGCCTCTTCCCACCCCCCTCGACCGACCCCCACGAGATCGACGCCGCGCAGAAAAAGAAGATCGACGAGGAGCGCGCGAAGGACCGCGAGGTCGTCCCGATCGTGCTGCCGCCCGACGTCTCGCTGGTCGGCTTCGGGTCGGCCGTCTGCGAGATCGCGGGGGAGGAGGGCAAGCCTCTGATCGTGCTGCCCGACCGCGGCGAGTGCCGCCTCTCCGGCATGACGCTGCTCGGCGCGGCGGCCGCGGTGGCGGCGCCGGCCGTCGCCGCCGGCGAGCGGCTGCTCGTGCGCGCGGCCGACCTCTCGATCCGCGGCTGCGCCGACGCCTTCGACTTCGAGCCCGCGCAGCCGCCCGCCGCCGACGCCGCGCCGGCCGCGCTCGCGCTGCGCGCCGACGGGCTGCGCGTGCGCGGGGCGAAGCGCTCGGTGCACGCGACCGGCGCGCTGCGCGTCGACCTCGACCTCGACCGCTGCGTCTTCCGCGACGGCAGCGAGGGACTGTCGCTCGACGTGCGCGGCGCCCCGGCGACTGGCGCCTGGCAGGCGCTCACGCTGACCGGCTGCCGCTTCGAGCGGATGACCGTCGCGGCCGTCCGCCGCTTCGGGTCGACCGCGCTCCCGGCCGACGCGCCGCGCTGGACGATCTCGGGCTGCACCTTCACCGGCAACCAGGTCGGGATGGCGCTCGAGGCGAGGAACGGCGACCAGCCGCTCACGCTGCGCGACTGCGAGTTCCTGGAGAACGAGCTCTACGGCGTCTCCCTGGTCGGCAGCGGCGATCCGCTCGAGGGGGCGACCACGTTCGAGCGCTGCCTCTTCCGCTGGAACGGCATCGGCGTCAACCTCCTCTCGTGCGGGCGCCCGGTCGAGCTCGCCGAGTGCCGCGTCGAGGACAGCACCGGCAACGGGATCTTCGCCGCCTGCTTCGTCGGGAAGCGGACGCACGTGTCGCTCGCGCGCTGCGTGCTCGCGTGCAACGGCGCGACCGGGGTGTTCGCGCTGACCGAGGTGAAGGAGGGGCTCGTGCTCGCGCTCGACCACTGCACCGTCGCCGACAACCGCGGCCACGGCGTCGAGCGCAAGACCCGCAAGGTCGGCACGGGCGAAGTGAAGCTCGCGCGCTGCGTCGTGGCCGGCAACGCCGTCGACCTGGTCAAGGTCGGGCCCGAGGACGTGACGGAGTGCCTGGTCGGGGCGGGCCCCTTCGAAGAGCACGGCAGCGCGATCGGCGACCCGAAGTTCCTGCGCCGCAGCGAGCGCGACTTCCGGCTCGCGGGCGATTCGCCGGCGCGGCGCGCCGAGGGTCCGCTCGGCGCGCCCGACGAGGTCGCGTCGGGCGGCCGTCCGTCCGGCGCGCGCGACTCCAAATGACCGGCGTCGCCGGCGAGCACGCTCTCCCGCTCGACCCCGGCCGGATCCTCGAGCTGCTGCGCGAGGAGGAGGTGCTCCCGGACCGCGACCTGGCGGCGTTCGAACGGGTCGCCGGCGCGATCGAGGCGCTCCACCACCAGGAGTTCCTCGGCGCGCAGCGTCGCCTGAAGCGGGCGTGGAACGCGCTCGAGCCCGAGGGCGGGCGGCACGGCTCGGAGGCGGGCGACGTGCGCGGCCGCGAGGCGACGGTCGACCTGCTCGGCACGCTGCGCCGCCTGCTCCATCGCGCCAACTTCACGGAGATCCCGGCCGAGCAGATCGCGCGGGCGCTGAAGATGCGGTCGATCTTCGCGGTCGGCGTCACGCTCGACCTCGGCGACTTCGAGCAGCTCGCCGCGTGGCGGCGCGCCGAGTCGGTGCGGCGCGAGACGGTCGTCACCTGGTTCGGCCTGAAGCGCCGCACGCTCTCCGTCCCGACCTTCGACCGCTTCTGCATCTTCGCCCGCTTCAAGGGGGCGAGCCACTTCGCGGGCAGCCGCGCGACGCGCAGCAAGATCGGCGTGGTGCCGGGCGGCGTCTCGCTGCGCCTCTTCAAGGACGTGCCGCGCGACGACATCGAGGTGCTCTTCCCCGGCGTGCAGGTGAAGATGCAGCTGTTCGACCGCGCGATCATCGGGCTGCCGGCGGCGGTCGGCGCGGTCCACCTGCTGGTCGTGAACTTCAGCCTGAAGCTGCTCGGCACCGCCGGGCTCGCGCTGCTCTTCTTCCTCGGGCTGCGCAAGGAGGGGGTCGACTGGAAGGAGGCGACCGCGGCCTTCGTCACGGTCGGCCTGCTCTTCCTGTTCGCCGGCCGCCAGTGGGGGCGCTTCCTCGGCAAGAAGAACGCGCTGCACCGGAGGCTCGCCGAGCACCTGCACGCCTGTCTGCTCGACGCCGGCGCGGGCGTCTTCCTCCACCTGGTCGACGAGGCGTCGGAGGAGGAGGCGGCCGAGGCGATCCTCGCCTACGCTTTCCTGCTGCGTGCCGGCCAGCCGCTGAAGCTCTCGGAGCTCGACGCGCAGGTCGAGCGGTGGATCCTCGAGAAGACCGGCCGCGCGGTCGACTTCGAGGAGGACGACGCGCTGCGCAAGCTGGAACGGCTGGAGCTGGTGAAGCGCGACGACGACGGCCGGCTCCTCGCCGTCCCGCTCGCGGCGGGGCTCGAGCAGCTGAAGCGCCGCTGGAGCGACCTGCTCCACGGGAGGCGCTCGGTCATGGAACGGTAAGACGGGAAGTCCGCGGAGCGAGGAACAGCGATGAAGACGAAGAAGGCCGCGCGAAGTTCAAAGCTCGCGGCGAAGTCCGCCGCGACGTCCGACGACGCCAACCGCCACGCCGGCATCGGCAGCGACGCCGTCGCGAAGCGGACCGGCCGCGGCTGGCGGGAGTGGTTCGCGCTGCTCGACGAGGCGAAGGCATCGGAGTGGAAGCACGCCGCCATCGCGAACTGGCTCGCGACCCAGAAGCGGCTCGCCGGCTGGTGGTCGCAGATGGTGACCGTCGCCTACGAGCAGGCGCGCGGCAAGCGCGTGCGGCACCAGACGGCCAGCGGCTTCCACGCCACCTGCACGCGGACGATCGACGCGTCCGCCGCCGCGCTGTGGGGCGCGCTGGTCGAGCCGCGCCGGCGCGCGCGCTGGCTGCCCGGCGTCGCGCTCGACGTGAGGACGCAGGCGAAGCCGAAGCGGCTGCGCGCCGCGCTCGCGGGCGGGCCGGCGATCGTCGAGTTCCGGCTCGCGCCGAAAGGGGCGCGGCGCTGCGCGATCACGGCCGACGTGATGAAGCTCCCCGACGCGAAGGCGGTCGCGGCGCAGAAGCGGCAGTGGGCCGCGGCGTTCGCGCGGCTCGCGAAGGGCGGCGGGAAGCGGGGCGGGTGAGCGGTCGCAACCGCATCCGCTCACCCGCCGCCCTTCCCGCCGCCCTTCTTGCGGCCGCCGTCGGCGGGGCCGGCGCGGCTGCCGATTCCGGCGAGGAACTCGCCGCGCCACTTCGGGCCGAGCGCCGACTCGAGGCCGCGCCCCTGCAACGCCGCGAACTCGGCGGCCGGCAGCGAGCCGGCGCAGGACGCCTTCTGCGCATCGGCCAGCGCGTCGACGACCTCGAGCAGCTTCGCCGCGCGCTGCCTGCGGATCCACCGCACCAGGGCGAGCGCGCGCCACGCGGTCGCCTCGGCGTAGACGTCGGACGTCAGCGTGAAGAGGTCGGCGAAGCGCTCGTCGTCGGCGTCGCGCCACTCGACGGCGAGGCGGCGCGTCCACTCGTCGCTCTTCCTGCCTCCGGCGCGCCCGAGCTCGTGCGGGCCGCGGCGGCAGAAGGACTCGGGCTCGCCGCAGAGGTCGGCTTCGACGTCGAGCGCGAACCCTTCGCGCAGCCACTCGGGCGCCGCGCCGAAGCCGGCGTCGAAGAAGGCGTGCGCCGCGAGGTGGACCAGGAGGTTCTCGCGCAGCTCGACCTGCTTTGATCCGGACGCCGCCGTGGTGTCGGCGCAGACGACGCAGAGCAACGGCTCCGCGAGCTGGAAGCCCGACGACTCGGCCGCGACCGCGAGCAGCTCGTCGTGATCGGGCACCATTGCCGCGAGTCGCCCGAGCACGCCGCGATAGAGGGCGGCGCGGCGCAGGTGGAACACCACGAGCGGCGCGTCGCGCGTCGGCAGCGGCTGTGCCGGGCAGCACTTTCCGACCGCCGCGCGCACGAGGACCGCTTGCGCGAGCAGCGCCTTCGCGTCCTTCTCGCGACCGTCGCTCAAGAGGAGCACGCCGTCGCCGAGCCACCCCTCGAGGCCGAGGTCGCCCGCCACCCGCTCGAACTGGACCGTGCGCGAAGGAAGCCGCGCCAGGCGCCCCGTCGTCGGCACCTCGCCGCGCAGGACCTTGGCCGACAGGTGCACGACGTCGGAAGCGCCGTTTCGCGACGACGAAAGCGCGATCAGCAGGAGGGCGGACAGCATGACGGATCCTCCACATCCACCGGGCAAGGGTCCACCCGGCGAACCGTGGGGCGTCCTGGGTGCCCATGGAGGAAACTCGCGCGAACGGCGAAACGAACCAGGAATCCTGCGGAATCGCGGCGTTCGCGCGGCTCGCTCAGGGGGTCGGGGTGGCGAGCTCCGCCGCCCGCCGCCCGCCCGGGTAAGCGGCCAACAGCAGCGCGAGGCAGCCGAGCGCGATCCACATCGGGACGGAGAAGAGGGCGCGGAAGTACTCGGGGCTGGTGTCGTTGCCGGCCGCCTCCTTCGCGTCCGCCGCGACGACGTCGAGCGAGAACCAGCTCCCGACGATGATCCCGATGCCGATGATCACGAGGTTGAAGAGGTTCTGCGCGCTGGCGCGCACGTCCGCCGGCGTCTCCTCGTCGACGACCATGAACGCGACGAAGATGAAGCAGCCGAAGCAGAAGCCGTGCAGCGCCACGCCGAGCAGCGCCGTCGCGAGCGAGTCGGTGTAGGCGAACAGCGCCATGCGCGCCGCGTAGGCCGCGAGCCCGAGCCCGAGCAGCGACTTGCGCGACGTCTTCTTCGCGAGCACGGTCACCAGCCCGAGGACCGCGATCTCCGACATCTGCCCGATCGTCATGAGCCCGCCGCCGCCGACGCCGAGGATGCGGTTGAAGAAGGCCGCGAGGTCGCCGCCGGCGCCGCTCTGGAAGCGCGACAGGTAGGGCGACGCGTGCACGAAATAGAACTGGTGCACGCAGCTCATCGGGACGGCGAGCACGAAGAGCAGCAGCAGCGGCTGGCGGAACACGAAGGAGAGCGCCGCGGTGAACGCGTTCCGGCGCTCCGGATTCGGGCTCGGCGGCGTGTGCGGCAGCGTCCAGCAGAAGAGGCCGAGCACCGCGCCGAGCACCGCGCTCAGCTTGAAGGCGTCGGCGCGCCCCTGGTTCCAGGCGGCCTCGAGCGCGACGCCGGTCAGGCCGGCCGGGCTGTGGTTCACGCGCAGCCACTGGCCGACCAGGATGCCCGCGACGATCCAGCCGATCGTGCCCCACAGGCGCACGCGCCCGAAGTCGCGGTCGCGGTCGGGCAGATGGTGGAAGCAGATCGAGTTGGTGAGCGCGAGCGTCGGCGAGTAGATCACGCCGTAGACGATCGAGAGCCCGAGGAAGGTCGGGAAGTCGCGCACGCTCGCCAGGAACCAGACCAGCACCGCGCCGAGCAGGTGGCTGACCGCGAGGAACTTCTCCGTCGCGAAGAAGCGGTCGGCGAACTGGCCCGCGATGACCGGGCCGAGGATCGCGCCGGCGGCGCCGCCGCCGAAGATCCACGAGCACTGCGTCGCCGTGAACCCGAGCGACCCGAGGTAGGGGAAGAGCACCGGCAGCCACGCCCCCCAGATCGCGTACTGCAGGAACATCATCACCGAGAACGGCAGTTTCATCGGTCGTTCCCCCGGGGAGGCGCGGGATGGTAGCGGCGCGCGCCGCGGATCAGCCGGTCCGTCCGGCGTCGCCGGTCATCGGGACGAAGCGCACCGGGAAGAGGCGCGTCTCCTGGAAGCGGTCGCCGCGGCGGCGGATCTGGCGGAGCTCCTGGTCGCCGTCGCGCGGGCCGACCGGGACGACGAGGCGGCCGCCGTCGGCGAGCTGCCGCTCGAGCTCGCGCGGGACCTCTTCGGGCGCGGCCGCGACCACGATCGCCTCGAAGGGCGCCTCCTCGGGCCAGCCGGCGAAGCCGTCGGCGCAGCGCGCCGTGACGGCGTAGCCGAGCTCCTGGAGGCGGCGCGCCGCCGTGCGCGCGAGCTCCGGATCGCGCTCGACCGTGAAGACGCGCGCGCCGAGCGCGGCGAGGACCGCCGCCTGGTAGCCCGAACCGGTCCCGATCTCGAGCACCTTCGGCGCCGCCGCGCCGGGCGCCGGCGCGTCGAGCTCGAGCAGCTCGGTCATCTTCCCGACCATGTAGGGCTGCGAGATGGTCTGCTCGCGGCCGATCGCGAGCGGCGCGTCGTCGTAGGCGCGCGCCGCGAGCTCGGGGTCCACGAACTTCTCGCGCGGCACGCGCCGCATCGCCTGCAGCACGCGCGCGTCGACGACCGGCACGCGCTGGTCGGTGGGCGCGGCGAGCTGCTCCTCGCACATGCGGTCGCGCTCGGCCTGGCGGTCGCCGTCGGTGCGCGGGGGCTCGCCGGTCGCTTCTTCGGCCACGTCAGTCGCGCAGGCCGTAGCCGACGAGGTTCGAGAAGAGGCGCCACGCGCCGCCGACGCCGGCGCGCAGCTGCCGATGCAGCGAGAGGGCGCAGTAGACGAAGGTGCCGCCCGCCTCGTTCTTGTACGCCAGCAGGCCGCCCTTCAGCGGCGCCTCCGCGCCCGGATCGGCCATCGCGAGCAGCTCCTCGTAGCCGGCGTCGTAGCTCTCCTTGGGGAAGTAGAGCCCGCGCTCCTGGACCCAACCGTCGAAGTCGGAACTCGAGATCACGTTCGGCTGCATGAACAGCGGATGGCCGGGCTTCAGGATCCGGACCGGCGCCGCTTCATCCACTACACGTTCATCCGTGAGCTTGAGCGGGAGCGGGGCCGGCGTCTCCCCCTTCTCCTCCCACGGGTTCCACTCGCCGCTCTTGTGGTACAGCACGACCACGTGGCCGCCGCCCTTCACGAACTCCTTCAGGCGCGGCGCCTGCGCTCGCAGCGTCTCGCTGCCGCCGAGGGTGCGCAGGTCGAGGATCACCGTCGTCAAGCCCTTCAGGTCGAGCTGCGCGAGCTCCTCCGGCGTCACGTCGCGCGTCGCGACGCCGAGCATGCGCAACGCGCGGCCGGCGGTCCCGTCGCTGCCCGCGACGAACGCGACCTGCGCCTTCCTCGGCGCGAGGACGTTCACCACCGCGACCGGGACGGTGAGCGACGCGAGCGGCGCCGTCCCCGGCGCGCGCCCCTCCTCGCCGAGGTCGAGGACGAGGTCCGGCAGGCGCGCGCCGGCGGGCGGCGCCTTCGCGAGCGGAGCGACCGCGAGCTCCTGCTCGAAGCGCGGCTCGCTGCGCGTCCCGAGGTTGTGCGCCGCGTCGCAGGCGATCGCGACGCGCGGCAGGCGGCGCCGGCCGGCGACCCCGTCGACGAGGGCGTAGTCGCCCGCGCCGCTGCGCAGCTCGACGGTGAGCGGCGCCGGCGGCACGCGTCCGGTGGGGAAGCGCAGCGCGAGGCGCACCAGCCCGGCTTCCGCCGCGACCGGGCGCAGGAAGACGAGCGGCGAGTCGAGCGCCTCGACCACGAGCGGCGGCGCGATCGCGCGCGGCAGCGGCAGCGCGACCGCGCCGAGTTGCGTGCCCTTGGCGTCGAGCGCGACGGTGCAGCGGATCGGCCAGCGGTGCGAACCGACCCGCGGCTCGTTCGTGACGAGGGAGTCGGCGCGCGCGGGCGCTCCGGTCGGCGCGTCCGCGCGCACCGTGAAGCGCAGCGCCGCGACGAAGACGCCGCGCCAGATCGCGCGGTCCTCCTCGGCCGGCACCAGTTCGTCGAGCGTGTGGAGCGAGACGTCGGTCACGGGGCCGTCGAGCCGCGGCAGGAGCCCGATCGCCCGCACCGCCTCGGCGCACGCCGCGCCGCGGTAGAGGTCGTCGCGGCCGTGCGCGAGGACCCACACCTCGCTCGCCTCGCCCGGCGCGAACGCGCGGCGCGGGTCGGTCAGGTCCTCGTGCGGGAAGACGAAGTCGAGGCCGAGCACGCCCTCGAGCAGCTCGCTCACGCGTCCGGCGTCGGCCGGCTCCCCGTGCGCGAGCGCGGAGAGGAGGTCGACCAGAGTGAACGGCGCGCCGGGCGGCGCCGCCAGCGGGACGACGTGGTCGGGCAGCTCGGCCGCGCTCTTCGCCTCGAGCGAGGTCCACGAGAGGTGGTAGAGCGCGTCGTGCTTTTTGGTCGGGTCGACGTCGGGCCACGGCCCCTGGCTCACGTGGCGCAGCAGCGCGTCGTGGGCGCGCGCGACGATCGTGCGGCCGTCGGGCGTCGGGAGGTCGTAGTCGAAGCGCGTGGCGTCGACGATCGGGACGGCGTCCTTCTCCGCCTTCTCGCGCTCGGCCGTCGTGACTCGGACGAAGAGGGCGTCGACGCGCCACGGCGCGAGCCCCTGCGCGATCTGCTCGGGGAAGCGCGCCGGGTCGGCGGCGGCGACCACCGCGTCGAAGAGCGCGAGCGCGGTCGCCTGGTGGTGGCCGTGGCCGCCGGTCTGCGTGTGGTTGGTGAAGACGCGGTGGGGGCGCACCGCCCGCAGCACCTTCGTCATGCGGCGGACGACTTCCTCCCGGCCTCCCCAGCGTTCGAACGCCTCCTCCGGCCGCTTGCAGAAGCCGAAGTCGTCGAAGCCGAGGAACCAGGCGTGCGCGCCGACCACGCGGTTGGCGGCGAGCACCTCGTCCTCGCGCCGCTCGCCGAGCGCGCTCGAGAGCTCGCCGCCGGCGACGTTCTGCCCGCCCTCGCCGCGCGTCGTGTAGAGGACGAACGGCTGCGCCCCCCGCAGCGCGAAGGTGCACAGCAGCCCGCTGTCCTCGTCGTCGGGATGGGCGGCGACGTCGAGCACGCGCAGGCGGTTCTCGACGCGCAGGCGCAGCTCGTCGTCGAGCGGAGCCTCGGCGGCCGCCTCGCGCTCGAGCGCCTTCTCGTCCTGCGCCCGCGCCGGCGGCGCGAAGGCGAGCAGGGCGAGTGCGCTGTACGCGGCGATCAATGGCACGGGAGGGGCCTCAGCGGTGGAAGCGGTCGAGCGCGACGCGCCAGAGGTCGAGCGTCGCGGCGGCCGCCTCGTCCCAGGTGAAGCGCGCCGCGCGCCGGATGCGGCGCGTGCGCGCCGCCTCGTCGTGCGCGCCGGCGAGCACGCGCGCGCAGGCGGCCGCGAACGCGGACGCGTCGCCGACGGCGGCCACCTCGAGCTCGTCGCCGCCGACCTCGAGCAGCACCGGCAGGTCGCTCGCGACGGCCGGCGTCCCGCACCCGAACGCCTCGAGGATCGGCAGGCCGAAGCCCTCGGTCAGCGACGGGAAGACGAAGCACTCCGCCGCGCTGTAGAGCGCCGGCAGGTCCTCGGACGGGACGTAGCCGAGGCGGCGGATGCGCGCCTTGAAGGGGTGGCGCTCGATCGCCGCCTCGATCTCGTCGTACCCGTGGCTCTCCTTGCCGGCGAGCACGAGCTCGAGCTCGTCGTGCGCGCGCGCGAGCTCGGCGAACGCGGCGAGCAGCACGAGCAGGTTCTTGCGGGTGGAGAGCAGGCCGACGAAGAGGAGGAAGGGGCGCTCGAGGCCGTGCTTCGCGCGCAGCGCCGCGAGCTCGTCGCCGTCGGCGGGGCGGAACTCGGGGCCGACGCCGTGGTGGACGACGTGGGTGCGCTCGCGCGCCTGCGGGAAGAGCGAGAGGAACGCCGCTTCGGTCACGCGCGAGACGCAGGCGATCGCGTCGGCCTCGTCGGCGAGTCGGCGGTACTGGTCGGCCTTCTTGGCGCGGAACTGCTCGCGCGCGAGGTCGTCGCGCTCGAGCGAGAAGACGTCGTGCAGCGTGGCGGTGCGCGGGATCCCCTTCCACGGCGTGATGCGCGCGTCGAGGCCGTGGAAGAGGTCGCAGTCGCGCAGCAGCAGGAAGTCGAGGCGGTCGTCGACGAGTCGCAGCACGCGCTGCCCGCCGTCGGGCGCCGGCAGCCGCTTGCGGCGCGACCACTTGGAGAAGCGCACCCCGAGCTCGAGCTGCGGCGCGTCGAGCTGGCGGCCCAGCGCGAGGATCAGCTCGTGGACGTAGCGGCTCACCCCCGAGATCTGGTCGCGCGCGCCGGCCGTCGCGTCCAGGATGACGTGGCAGTCGCTGAGGGCGAGTCCTGCACCGCCGGCGAGCGGGTCGTTCAGCATCGTTCCGCTCAGGTCTTCCTCGTGAACGGCGTCGAGCACGCCAGGCGCGCCAGCAGGTCCTGCGCGAGCGTGTTGCGCGAGTTGAGGCCGAGGTCGTAGCGCGACTGCATCAGCTTGGAGACCTGCTCCTGGTCGAGCACCTTCGCGGGGCCGAGCTGCAGCGCGAGGTGGACGATCTTCGCCGAGTGCTCGACCATGTCGAGCAGCTTGAACGCGGTCCAGATCTCGTCGGCGACGGTCACCATGCCGTGGCGCTCGAGGATCAGCACGTCGGAGCTGCGGATCGGCTCGCGCAGCGAGTCGGGCAGCTCGCGCGTGCCGGGCGTCGCGTAGGGGACGGTCGGCACCGTGCCGATCGTGACGACGATCTCCGGGATGATGCAGCTCGTGAGCGGGATGCCGGCGAGCGAGAAGGCGACGCAGTAGGGCGGGTGGGCGTGCACGACGGCGGAGACGTCCTGGCGCTCCTTCAGGAGCGCGACGTGCATCTGGATCTCGGTCGAGGGGCGGCCCCCGTCGAGCGCGTTGCCGTCGAGGTCGGTGACGACCATCTCCTCGGGCGTCATGAAGCCCTTGAGGCAGCCCGCCGGCGTGACGAGGAGGCGCTGCTCGTCGAGGCGCACCGCGAGGTTGCCGTCGGCGGCGCCGATGAATCCGCGCTCGTACATCATCCGGCCGATGTCGCAGAGCTGGCGGCGCAGGTCGCTCTCGCCGTAGGGGAACTTCATCGTCCGTCCTCCGCGCGGCCGTCGGCCGCGAGCACGATCTTGCCGTCGACTTCGACCTCGTCCACGAAGCCGACGATGACGCTGCGCAGCGGCGCCTTGGGATCGTCGACGACCTGGCGCGCCGAGTTGCCCTCCTCCAGGACCAGCACGGCGTCGCCCGGCCCGGCGCCGACGCGGTCGACCGCCACGCGGTCGGGGCCGGTCGAGCGGCCGTCGGGCTCGACGCGGCGGACCAGGAGCAGCGTGCGCCCGTCGAAGAAGGGGTGCTGCACGGGGGTCACGACCGGCCCGAGGACGCGCGCCAGGTACACGTCACTTCCTCCCGCGGGCGTCGTTCGGCGGCGGCGCCTCGGCCGCCTGCTCGACGTGGCCGACGATGGTCGCGTCGACCGGGACGAAGGTCCTCCGCAGCGCGAGCGCGGCCTCCCTTCCGCCGACCCAGACGACGAGGTCGCCGAGCCCCGATCGGGCGACGTCGCAGGCGACCACGGTCGGGCCGGCGGGGCGGCGCGCCGCGTCGAGCGGCTGGACGACCAGCAGCTTCTCGCCGTCGAGGTCGCGCGCACGCACCGTCGCGACCACCCGGCCGACGACGCGGCCGAGCCTCACGACTGCTCCTCGTGCGCGGCCCAGACCTGCTTCCCCTCGACGTCCCAGCTGTCGACGATCGCCATGATCGTCGCGTCGGTCGGCTTGCCGTCGGTGAGCCCGGTCTGGCGCGCGCTCGAGCCCGCCGCGAAGAGGACCACGTCGCCGTGGCCCGCGCCGACCGCGTCGACGGCCACGGTGTAGCCGCCGGTCGCGCGCCCCTGCTCGTCGAGCAGGCGCACCACCTGCAGCTTGAGCTCGCGCATGCGCGGCTCCTTCACGGTCGAGACCACGGTGCCGACGACGCGTCCGAGCTGCATCAGCGGCTCCTTGGCGGCTTCACAGGTCGAGCTCGAACACGGCGTCGCGCGTCGCCTCGAGGAGGACCTCGCTGCGCGCCGCCTTCTCGACCTCGTCCTGGATCTCTTCGAAGGGGGAGGCGGGGTTCGGGTCGCCGACCAGCAGGAGGTAGACGCCGTCGCGCGCGTTGATCGGGCCGACCACGCGGCCGGCCTTCTCGTCGAGGAGGGAGTCGGGCAGCCCGCGCGCGTCGAGGGCGTCGTGGCCGAGCAGCCCGAGGTCGCCGCCGCGCGCGCGCGACGCCGCGTCGTCGGAGTGGATCGCCGCCTGGCTGCCGAAGGTCGGCGGGACGGCGCTCGGGTCGGCGAGGATGCGGCTCTTCAGGCGGTCGAGCTCGTCGGTCGCCTCGGCCCACGTGCGCGTCACCTTCGCCGACTTCTTGGGCGCGGCGGCGAGGAAGATCGCGGCGAGCCGGATCTTGCGGCCGAAGCGCTTGTCGAAGTCGGCGCGGTTCGCCTCGTAGTAGGCCTTGAAGCCGTCGCGCCCGTGCTGCCGGCGCGCCATTTCGTTCAGCACGACCTCGGCGCGGAAGCGGTCGCTCTGCACGACGGCGACGGGATCCTGGCCCTTCGCCTTGAGGTAGTCGAGGTAGCCGACGCCCTGGTTGGGCATGCCCTGCTGCGCCAGCATCTTGACCAGCGCCCGGTCGCGCGCGGCGATCTCCCGGTCGACCAGGTCCTTCGTCACCTCGATCTTCGCCTCGGCGCCGCGGCGCAGCAGGAGCGTCGCCCCCTTGAACTCCTCGCGCAGCTTCTCCTGCTGCTTCTCCGGCAGCTGCCGGTAGAGCAGCGTGCCCCAGTCGGTGCGGCGGACCGCTCGGCCCTCGACTTCGGCGATGACGCCGACCGGGAGCCCGTCGCGCTTCACCGCGGCGCGCTTCTGGTCGTGGTACCAGAGGCTCTGCTTCTCCTCGGGGATGCCGGCGCCGGCCTTCAGCCCGAAGTCGGCCGCCATCATCTGCTCGGCGAGCATCGACATCCGGATCTTCTCGCGCAGCTCGGGGAGGGTGAGGTGCTGCTGCCGGGCCAGGCCGAGGATCCCGCCGGCCTCGACCTTCGACTTCTGGATCATCGCGTCGAGCTCGCGGATGCGGCGGTCGAGCGTCGGCTCGTCGATGGAGAGCCCGCGCCGCTGCGCCTCGACCGCGACGATCCGCTCCTGCACGAGCGCGTCGAGCGCGATCGCGCCGTCGGGAGACGCCCCCTCGTCGACCAGCACGAACGCGGTGAAGGCGTCGAGCGAGACGGCGAGCTCGGAACCGGGGGAACGGATGCGCCCGACGACGCGCGCGCCGGGGTCGCGCGCCGACGCGGGCGGGGCCGCCTGCGCGAGGGCGGCGGGCGGCGCGGCCGCGAGGGCGAGGAGGAGGACGATGCGGGAAGCGCGGCGGTTCACTTCGGCGCGGCCTCGATCTTCGTCTTGAACTCGACGACGAGGCGGATCTCCTCGGTCTTCTGCACGATCCGCTTCAGGACGCGGAAGCCGTCGAGCTTCTCGTACTCGAACTCCATCGAGAAGCGGACGCGCGAGTCGATCGGCTTCTGCGCGGCGAGCAGGAGACGCCCGTCCGCCTCCTTGTATTCCGACTCGACCTCGAGCACGAGCGGCTTGCCGTCGACGCCGGTGAGGTTGACCTTGCGGCGGACCGGCGTGCCGTCCTTCTTGAACCACTCCTGGTGGGCGCGCTCGCCGGAGAGGACGGCGCGCGGCTTGAAGTCGAGGCGGACCAGCTCGCCCTCGTTCGCGAGCGTGACGACGTAGGCGCCGGTCTGGCGCGACGGCAGCATCGCGATGACGGCCTGCCCGTAGCCGTAGAGCATCCCGACCAGCGGCTTCATCGCCTCGGCCGGGTTGGCAAGGGGGCGCGTCGTCACCGCGCCCGTCTGGTAGTCGCAGGTGATCTCGAAGTCGAAGGGGGCGGGCGCGTCGGCGCGGCCGTCGAAGGCGGCGTGCACCGTCGTGACCAGCTTGCCGGCGCCGGCGGCCTCGAGCGTGTAGACGCGCGCGTCGACCTGGTTGGTGAGGAAGCCGGCGGCGGCCGGGTCGCTCGGCGTCTTGTCGTATTCGGAGGAGGGCTTGGCGCCCGGGGCGTCCTGCGGCGGCGCGAAGGCGGCCGCGAGCGCGAGGAGGGGAAGGGCCAGGAGCGAAGCGGGTCGCGGGGCACGGAGCACGCGGCGGACTCCTCGGTCGCGGGGGCGCCGCCCGGGAGCCGGACGGCGGCGGGAGCGAGGCGGCGCAGTATAGGCCCGTCGCGCGCGGCCCGGCGCGTCAGACGTGGCGCGAGTCGTCGCCGACCACCGGGAGCAGGCCCGCCGCGCGCGTCTCGGCCGGAACCGCGGTCGCGTCGGCCTCGGCGCCTTCGCGCCCGCCGCGCCGGCGCGGGACGCGGACCGCGTCGAAGCGGTCGTTCCTCACCGTGAGGCGGACCTTGTCGCCGGGGCCGAAGTCGCCGCGCAGGATGCGCTCGGCGAGCGGCTCCTCGATCTGCGTCTGGATGATGCGGCGCAGCTCGCGCGCGCCGAAGTCGGGGTTGAAGCCGACCGCGGCCACGCGGCGCGGCACGCTCGCCGTGAAGTCGAGCTCGATGCCGCTGTTCTTGAGCCAGCCGGCCACCTGCGCCAGCTGGTTGCGCGCGATCTTCACGCAGTCGGTCTCGTTCAGCGAGTTGAACACGATCACGCCGTCGAGGCGGTTGATGAACTCGGGGCGGAACGCGTGCTTCATCGCCTCGAGGGTCGCCTCCTTGGCGTCCTCGCGCTTCAGGTTCTTGCGCGACTTCCAGTCGAAGCCCATGCGGTTGCGGATGCTGTCGATCTGCTCGACGCCGACGTTGCTGGTGAGCAGGATGAAGCTGCGGTTGAACGGCACCACCGTGCCCTTGCTGTCGGTGAGGAAGCCCTCGTCCATGATCTGCAGCAGGACGTTGTGGACCTTGCGGTGCGCCTTCTCGATCTCGTCGAAGAGGACGACGCCCGCCTTCTTCTCCTTCATCTGCTCGGTGAGCTGGCCGCCCTCGTTGTGGCCGACGTAGCCGGGCGGCGCGCCGATCAGCTTGCTGTACTCGTGCGGTAGCGTGTATTCGTTGCAGTCGATGCGTAGCAGCCGCGACATCTCGCCGAACAGGTGGCGCGCGGTCATCTTCGCCAGCTCGGTCTTGCCGGTGCCGGTCTGGCCGACCAGCAGGAAGACGCCGATCGGGCGGCGCGGGTCCTTGAGCCCGGCGGCCGCCTTGCGGAACGCCTTCATCACCGCCTCGACCGCGTCGTCCTGGCCGATGATCGCGCGGCGCATTTCGGCGTCGATCTTGTCGAGGCTCTTCTTCTGGTCGCGCTGGTTCTTGAGCCCCGGCGTGTGGAGCAGGTGGAGGTGGCTGCCCGGGTCGCCGGCCTCGTTCATCGGCAGCGCCACCTGGTGGATCTCGAGCTGCGGGTTGACCTCGACGCAGATCTGGTAGAGCAGCTCCTCGAGCGCGGCGGTCTTGTAGACCCGGTTCTGCCGCTTGAAGAGCGGGACCACCTCGTCCAGGAAGTTCACCACGCACGCGTTCACGACCAGCTGCTGGTAGGCGTTGCGGTTGGGGACTTCCTTGACCTTCAGCAGCTCGGCGATGTCTTCCTCGATGAAGACGCGGACCTTGACGAATTCGTCGAGGATCTCGCAGTACTTGAGGATCACGTTGCAGTCCACGCTGCGCGCCACGGTTCGCTTCCCCGGGTCCGGTAGGGAACGTCGTCGGTGCGAAGTTTCGACGGCTCGTGCGCGGCCGCTTGAGGGGGGCACCCCCCTTTCACCCCGACTCGAAAAGGTGTCCGCAAGGCGCCGGGCGGCGCCCGGCGGCGGCGCCGATCGTTAGACTCGTCGCCCGCCGATCGCGCTGGCCGTCGCGCCCGATCCCGCGACGGAGCCGCGCGGAGAACGACGAAAGAAATGCCGGAACGCACGCCCGACCCCGCGCGTGAGCTCTCCGACCTGACGCTGCTCGCCCAGCTCGTCCATCGCGGGCAGCTCGACCGCGCCGCCGCCGAGGAGCTCGTCGCCGAGATGCGGCGCTCGGGGCGCCGGCTGCTCGACGTCGCGGTCGCGACCGGCCGCTTCACGCGGACGCGCGTCGACTTCCTGCGCGCGGTCGAGGGCGAGGACGTGCCCGAGCTGCCGGGCTACGACGTGCTCGACCTCGCCGGGCGCGGCGGGACGGCGGTCGTCGTGCACGCGCGCGACAAGAAGTCGGGGCGCGACGTCGCGGTGAAGGTGCTGCGCCGCGAGCTCGAGGCCGACGAGAAGATCAAACGCTCGTTCCTGCGCGAGGCGAAGCTCCTGATCGGGCTGCGCCACGAGAACATCGTCGCGGGCGAGAAGGTCGGCCAGTTCCAGGGGCGCCTGATCTTCCTCATGGAGTACGTGCCGGGGCGCTCGCTGCAGGACCTCCTGAAGGAGGGGCGGACGTTCGGCGAGGACGAGTCGCTCTACATCATCCTGCAGGTGGCGCGCGCGCTGCACTACCTCTCGCAGAACGGCGTGGTGCACCGCGACGTGAAGCCGGCGAACGTGCTCCTCACGCCGAAGAACGAGGTCAAGCTGATCGACCTCGGCTTCGCCCAGAGCATCGGCGACACGGCGCCCGCCGCGACGTCCGGCGAGACGACGGTCGGGACGGTCGCCTACATCTCGCCCGAGCAGGCGCGCGGCGAGTCCGACCTCGACGTGCGCGCCGACATCTACTCGCTCGGGGCGACGCTCTACCAGCTCGTGGTGGGCGAGCTGCCCTTCGCCGGGCAGGACAACCAGGAGGTGCTCGCCGCGCAGATCCTCGCCTCGCTCTCGAGCGAGGTCCTGAAGAGCCGCCGCATCTCGCCCCACATGCACTACTTCATCGAGAAGATGATGGCCAAGGAGCGCGAGGTCCGGTACCAGAGCCCGACCGAGCTGATCGCCGACATCGAGCAGCAGATCCGCGGCAAGAAGACGCTCGAGTTCAACCCCGACGGGGACGACCCCGGCCTGAGGAAGCCGTTCGGCGACGAGCCGCCCGAGAAGGGGAGGTCGCCGTTCAAGCGGCGGCCGCGGCGGTGAGCGTGGCGGCGCCGATCGACGACGCGCTCGCGCGCCTCGACGCGCTCTACGCCGACCTCGACGCGGAGCTCGCGGCGCTCGCGCCGCGGTGCGAGCTGTCGGGCCGCTGCTGCGATTTTCCCAAGAGCGGACTCACGCTGTTCGCGACCGCGCTCGAGATGGAACGGCTGCGGCGCAGCGGGGCGCCGCGCGCCAACGGCGACCCGGCCCTCTGCCCGCACTGGAGCGCCGGCGTCTGCGTCGCGCGGGAGGGCCGGCCGCTCGGCTGCCGGCTCTACTTCTGCGACGCGGCCAAGGCGGCGCCGCTCGAGGAGCTGTCGGTCCGCTACCACGAGCGCCTGCGGCGGGTCCACGACGGGACCGGCGTCGCCTATCGCTACGCGCCGTTCCTGGCGCAGGCGCGCGCGCCCGCTCCCGAGTAGCGCGCCCGCCGGCGCGCTTTCGTTGACGGCTTCGCGTCGCCGTCGCTAATCTCGCGCGGTCGGTTCGCGAGTCATGCTCTTCGGACGGCCTGGCGGTGCGGTCCGCGACGCGAACGACGGGTGGTCGAGGGGAGTGCCACGCATGCGGGGCCATAAACACCCGCTCGAGATCTTTCGTCAGAACGGTCAGTCGTTCCCGACGCGCGACGGCGCCGCGCCGCCGCCGCCGGCACCCCGGGCCGAAGTGGTGGGGGCGCCGGAGATCCAGATCCAGCCCAAGCGGATCGTGAAGCCGCGCAAGCCCATGCCGACGCTCGCGCGCTCCGCTGACATCGACCCGCGCCCGCTGGCGCCCGCGCGTTCCCGCCGCGGCGGCCTCGTCGTAACGCTCGTCTCCGCTGGACTGGTGCTGCTGGTCGGGGCGGCTTATGCTGTCGGGCTTTGGCCCTTCGCGAAGGGCGGCACGCCGGGAGCCGGCGGGCTGGCGCTGTCCCGCGAGCGGTCGTTCCTCACCGACTGGATGCAGAAGGATCGGGGGGAGCAGCCGGGCGGCGGGGACGCGAAGGGAGCGGACGATGCGCGGCGCGACGCGTCCCCGGACGCGGCGGCGCCGCCGGCGCCGAATGCGAAAGGCGGCGAGCGCGCCGCCGACGCCCGGCCCGCGGCGCGCGAGTACTGGGTGGTCGTCGCGAGCGTGACGCTCTCGGAGGCCGACCGCCGGAGGAAGCCGGCGGAGTTGAAGGCGAGGTTCGCGAACGAGGAGAAGCGGCTGAAGAAGGAACTCGGGGCGCGCCTCGACGGCTTCGAGATGCAGCCGGTCTTCACCAACGCCAAGAAGGAAGAGATGGTGCTGCGCATCGGGCGCGGCGCGACCCAGGACGACAAGAAGCTGATCGATCTGCGCGACCGGGTGAAGAGCCTGGGCGGCAGCTTCAAGAACGCGACGATTCGCGGCTACGTGCCCGCGACGAAGTGAAGGCTGCGATCCCCGCCGATCCGGCGGCGGCATGCGCTCGCCCCGACGGAGACGGTTCATGACGATCCACAAGAGCTTGAAGGTCCGCGCCACCCTCGCGCGCGCCCGCAACGTCTGGAAGCGCGTCGAGCGCGTGATCAAGCTCGAGGAGGAGGGGAAGTTCGCCGACGGGCGCTCCGTGTTCGGGCTGCCGAAGGTGAAGACGCGCCTCAAGGTCAAGGCGGTGAAGGCTCCCAAGAAGGAGGCGGCCGCGGCGGCGCCGGGCGCCGAGGGCGCGGCGGCGGCGGCGGCTCCAGCGGCGGCGGGCGCCAAGGCGGCGGCGGGTGCGAAGCCCGCGGCGGGCGCGGCGGCCAAGCCGGCGGCGGCGGCGAAGCCCGCGGCGAAGCCGGCCAAGTAAGCGAGGGCGCGCCGAGCCGATCGACGCGGTCGCGGCTCCGCGACCGCTCTCGGCCTCCGGTGCCGCCCGTTCGCATCGAAGCGTGGTGGTCGAAGCGTGGTGATCGTCGAAGACATCGGCTGGATCCGCGAAGTGTTCGCGTCCTTCCAGGGCGAAAG
>DAINBU010000026.1:0-46056 GCA_036732755.1 Planctomycetota bacterium | reverse complement strand
CCTGCGAATCGCATCAAGCTCCTCCTCTTTGCCGGGTTCACCCGAATCGTCGACGCCCGGAGTTCAAGCCGGACGACCTGCGACCGATTCCAGATCCCCACCGCCTGCAACGGCGCTTTCAAAAAGTCCGGCTGCACGTGCGGCCGGGGTGCTGATTCCCCTCTCTTCCGGTCGCCTCCCGGTCGCGGTCCCTCCCCTGCAGAAAGTCATCGGCGCCCCCGCCAAAGGGAGCCGATCACTCGGGCGCACCGGCTTGCGGGCTCCCCCGATGACAGGGGGGTAAACCGCAGCCGCGGATGTGGCGGCCTCCGAGTTGGCGGCAAAGGATCGGGGTGGCGCGCGTCAAGTCAACCTTGCTGACAAGGAATCCTTGAAACTCCCTGGGAAACGATCGGAATCCGATCCACTTCATGACAACGACGCACAGCGGCTTCGCGTGAACTGGCTCGGGGCGATCGGAGAGGTTCTGAATCCGATCCTCCCCAGGGAAGGCGCGCGCTGGGGGCTGCCGGGCGGAATCCGACTCCCACCGATGCGCCGCCGCCAGGCGCGATTCAGCCGCGCGCCGTCTTGGTCGATGTCTCATCGCCCCTCCGCTCGAGGCCGACGGGACCGACGGTGAACCCGAGCTCCACTCCGAATTCTGCGCGGCCGCTCGACTTCGCGCTGGGCGTCATCGTCGCGGCGATCCTGATCATCCTCGCGGGGATGGTGATCCCGTTCCTGCGCTCGCGCGAGATGGCGCGCGACGAGAAGCGTGCGCGCGAGGACCTGATCGACGTGCGCGAGGCGATTCGCGCGTTCGTGCGCGACGTCGGACTGCCGCCGACGCGCGACAAGGACGGGAACGATCGCACGCTGCTGCGGCTCTGCGGGCCGGGGCGACCTCCCGAAGGCGCCTACTTCATCAACGACGCCCACGAGGGCGAATACGTCGACCACCTCTACCGGAACGAGCCGCTCGGGAAGGCGAACACGCCCGGCTACGCGCACTGGAACGGCCCCTACCTGAAGCGCGTCGAGTACGACCCCTGGTACCGCGCCTACTTCGTGGTCGCCTACCCCCTGAACGCGCGCGACGGCTTCGGCGACGGGCGCGTGTGCATCGTGGTCTGCGCCGGGCCCAACGGCCGCATGGACGGCGACTACAGCTCGCCGCGCAGCGCGATCGCCGCCGGCGACGACCTCGTCGAGGTGGTAACGCTCGACGGACCGGAATCGGACGGGAAGTAGTTTCCCGATCGCCGCCGCCGCCGCGGATGGGTTGGGGCGTCCGTCCCGGGGACTCCGATGGAGGTCGGGAGTGGGGAGGCACCGCGTCGTCCGGCCCGGACCGGACGGACGGGAGAGGCGACTTGCTCGAACGTCGAAAGCACCCCCGCGTCGCCAAGCAGATCCGCATCCGCTGGCAGCGCGTCGCGACCAGCGACTGCGCCGCTGCGAAGGTCGGCCCGGTCGAGGCGACGCATACGCGCGACGTGAGCAAGGGGGGGCTCGGCTTCCCGGTCGCGTACGAGATCGAGGTCGGGACGATCCTCTCGATCGAGCTCGACCGCGAGTTCGGCGGACCGCCGCTCTCGGCCCTCGCCCGCGTCGCCCGCTGCGTCCGTGAAGCCGACGGCTGGTTCGCGGGCGTCGAGTTCACCTGGATCGAGTGCGCTCTGCCGGAGACGGCGCTCGGTCTTTCGCCGCAAAACGCCTGGACGTTCATGTAGCGCGATCGGCTCCGCATGCGAAACTGCGCGCGACCTCGATGAACGCGCGCACGATCCTCCGGAACGTCGGCAGCAACTCGCTCGGCTACGTGGTCAACGTCGCCGTCGGCCTGATCCTCGTTCCGCTCGTCAATCGATCGCTCGGATTGGCCGTCGCGGGCGTCTGGACCCTGGTCGTCTCGTTCGTCGGGTACTACGGCGTGCTCGACGTCGGCATCCGCTCGGCCGTCGGCCACTACGTCGCGACCTACCACGCGCGCCGCGACCAGGCGCAGGTCAACCGGACGCTCTCGACCGCGATGGCGATGCTCGCCGCGGTCGCACTGGTCGCGATCCTCGTCACCCTCGCGGCCGCATGGTGGCTGCCCGACTGGTATGCGCGGTACCGCGAGCTGCGGCATGCCACCGGGGAGAACCCGCTCGAGGCGTTCCGCGACCCCGCGACGCTGCGCCTCGTGATCCTCGTGATGGGGTTCGGCTTCGCCCTGAACCTCCCGCTGCTGATCTACAGCACCGCCATCTACTCGGCGCAGCACCTCGTCCTGCAGAACGCGATCGTCATCGGCCAGCAGCTCGCCCGGCTCGTGGCGACGTGGCTCGTGCTGCGGGCCGGCGGCGGGATCGTCGGCCTCGCGCTCGTCGTCCTGGGCGTCAACGCGCTGGGCTGGATCGCGACGATCGTCGGCGCGTTCCGCGTCCTCCCCGGACTTTCGCTCGCGCCGCGCCACGTGAACCGCGGGTCGGCGCGCGAGCTCCTCGCGTACGGCGGCTACAACGTCCTCGTCAACGTCGGCGACACCGTCCTGCTCTACACGAGCGGCTTCGTCATCATGTGGGGGATCGGCGACGAGAGCGCGATCACCTACTACTCCGTGGTCGCGGGCAACCTGATCCCGTACTTCATGTCGATGGTGCAGTCGGTGACGTGGTCGTTCACGCCCTGGTTCACCGGCCGCTGGGCCACCGGGATGATCGACGACGTGCGCCGCCTCCTCGACGCCGGCTCGCGCGGAGCCGTCTTCCTCGCGTCTCTGGTCGCGGGCGGGCTGTGGTTCCTCGGCGGCGACTTCCTGCACGTCTGGCAGGGCGACGTATTCGTCTCCGGCAAGGACTCGAAGTACTTCGGGCCGTGCGTGACCGCCCTCGCGATCCTCACCGGCGCGACGCTGCTGCGCGCGGCGCAGAGCTGCGGCCGCCAGGCGCTCTTCGCGATGCGCGAGGTGCGCTACCTCGGGCTCCTCACCCTGATCGAGGCGGCGGCGAACGTCGCGCTCAGCATCGTGCTCGTCCGCCGCTTCGGCCTGCCCGGCGTCGCGCTCGGCACGCTGATCCCGGTGCTCGTCACGCAGGGCTTCGTACTGCCGCGCCATCTCCTGCGCGAGCTGGAAGTCGACGGGCGCGCCTTCGTGGGAAGTCTCCTGCGAGCGTCGGTGCCGATCGTCGCGACGATGGCGCTGGTCGACTGGGGGATCCGCTCCTTCGCCGGCGCGTCGCTCGCTGTCACCTCGTGGCCGACCTTCCTCGTGCGAGGGACGCTGCTCGCCGTGCCGGCGCTGGTCGTCGGGCTGTTCGTCGGCACGAGCGTCGCCGAGCGCAGAGCGCTGGCCGCGCGGCTGCGCACCTAGCGTCGCGCGCCGTGCGGCGACGCGCCATCGCGCGCGTCACAGCGGCGCAAGTTTCGGATCGACCTGCGTCCGGAGCGTCGTCGCACGCCCCGCAGCGATGCGCGCGACGTCCGCGACGGCATGCGCGACCGCCGAGGGATCGGGATGGAACTCGAGCTCGAGGTCGACCGCGTACGTCGCGCCGGGAGCGAGTTCGACGATCCGCTTGCGCAGCTTCTCGAAGCTGCGGCGGTTGGGGTGGTTCGTGCCGGGCTCGAGGCCGGTGACGCAGCCGTCGGCCGCCGCCTGCGGGTTCTTCCAGAGCGTGAAGCACGGGAGCTGGCGCACATCCCACGCGACGCTCGCCCCGCACGCATCGCCCGGCGCCGCGAGCAGCGCGCGCGTGCGCGACGCCTCGTCGGCGTGGAGCTCGAGGTAGAAGACCTCCTCCTTGCGCAGCGGCTCGCCCGGTCCGCAGCGGTCCCATTCCTGCGCGCGCGCCGCCGCGCGATCGTCGCGCGGGCTGACCGTCTTCGCCGGCACGATCAGCCGCGTCCCGGGCACGACCACCGGCGCGCCGAAGTTCACGTGGTAGAGCAGCTCGAGCTCGCCCGGCTCCGCCGACCGGTTCACGATCTCGTCGCGGATCGCCACGCGCGGCGCGTCGGGCCGCACCGTCGCCGTCGACACCAGGCGCAGCTTCGGTCCGAAGAGGCGCGCCTCGTCGACTTCTCCGCGCAGCGCGACCTCGCCCGAGTCTCCGTCGATCGTGACGGAGAGCGCGTGCGCCGGCAGGTTTCCGATGCGGCCGTGCAGCGTCCAGAGCAGCCGCCCGCGCTCGTCCCACTCGGGCGCGCCGTTGCTCTGCAGGCCGCAGCGGCAGAGCAGCTCGTCGAAGCCGTCGAGCCAGCCCAGCCCGCTCGCCTCCGTCAGCGGCACGAAGCGCGGATGGACCGGGCCCTGCACCGGCGCCTGCCACTCGACGGCGACGCCGTTCCACCAGTGCTTCCAGATCGCCATGCCGCGCGTCGGCACGAAGACGACGCGCAGCGCACCGGTCGTGACGTCGACGACCTGCACGCCCTCGCGCAGCCCGCCGGCGAGCGTGCGCACCTGCACCGACCAGCTCTTCGCGGCGCCCGCGACGTCGGCCGGCCCGTACGCCGCCGCCGCGACGTGCACGTCGGACGCGACGTCGGTGAGCACGAAGCTCTTCTTCGCCATCAGGTCCGCCCCGCAATGAACACGCACCATGTCGCTCCCAGCTCGCGCGACGAGGCGAGCGCCCGCACGTGCACGCGCCCGCGTCCGTCGCGCGCATGCTCGAAGCGCGAGTAGACCTCGCTCTTCGCGAAGCCGGCGTCGCGCAGCGCGTCGCGCAGCTCCGGGATCGACCAGAGCCGCCAGTCGTAGACGAACGCGTCGCGCAGCTTCGTCACGCCGCCGCGCCGCTTCGCCGCCGCGCCGCCCGCCGCGACCTCGAAGTGGAGCGCGTCGACGACGCGCCCGGTCAGCGCGTCGGCGGCGCGCTGCTCGAATTCGTAGAGCACGCGCTCGCCGCGCGGGCCGCGGTGGCGCTCGCGCTGGCGGCCGACCTCGAAGGCCCCCTCGCCGCCGTAGAGGTCGGCGACGAAGCAGCCGCCGCGCGCCAGCCGCCGCCGCGCGTGCCGCAGGTAGGCGACGAGGTCGCGCCGCGCGTGCCACTCGCAGACGCTGAAGTTGAGCGCGGCCAGCAGGTCGACGCGCGCCGCCACGCGCCGCACGTCGGCGACGAGCTTCGTCACGCGCGCGGCCGCGCCGCGGCGACGCAGCGGCTCCGGATCGCGATCGACCGCGATCGACCGTCCGCCGCGGACGGTCCGCGCCCAGGCGTGCGCGAGCGCCCCCGTCCCGGCGAAGTCCTCGCCCAGCACGCGCGCCGTGCCGCCGTGGATGGCGCGCAGCAGCGCGACGTCGCGCTCCGGCGTCTGCGTGCAGAGCTCGTAGAGGTCGAAGCGGTCCATGTCCTGATCCCGGGCCGTGATCTTGCACCGGGACGCGGCCGCGCCGCGCGGCCGATTCCGTCCTGCTCACCGGCTCACCGGCTCAACGGTCGGACGCGCTCGGGAGCAGGCGGAGCTCGACGTCGCGCCGCTCGTCCTCGTCCAGTTCGAAACAAGCCGGCGCAAACAGCTGCGCCGCCACCGCCGCCGGCGCGAGCCGGGTCGCGTGCAGCGGCCCGCTGACGCGCACCAGCACGCGGCCCGCGCGCACGCCGGGGATCGTCGCGACGCCGCGCTCGTCGGTCTCGGCCCAGGCGAGTTGGAACCACTCGTCGTGTCCCTCGACGTCGTCGGGGATCGCGCCGTCGCGCAGGTAGCTCGAGGCCGAGACGACCCAGCGCGGGACCGGCTTCCCGTCGGCGTCGACGACGCGCGCCGTGAGCGTCGCGCACGCCGGCACCGCCACCTGCACGACGTCGGGATGGGGGAGCGTCACGTGCTCCACCAGCTCCGCGCCGTTGGCGAAGCGCAGCCGCAGCGCGCAGCGCCCCGCGCTCAGCCGCCCGAGCGTGATGCGGCCCGCATCGTCGAGCGGCAGCCGTTCCGACGTGATGCCGTGCAGCCGCGGGTCGGCCCGGGGCGCGAGTTCGTCGCGCGCCGGTTCCTCCAGTTCGAACTGCACGTCGCCGGCGATGGGCGCGCCGCGCGGACCAGCGCACTCGACGCGCAGCGACTCGTCGCCGAGCCGCAGGTCGCCCTGCCAGCCGCGCCCCTCGCGCGGCCGCGCGTCGCACAGGAACCGCCACGTCGTCCGCTGCGACGTCACGCTCAGCTCGAACTCTCCGAGCGGAAAGAAGCGGTACAGCGCGAAGCGGCCGTTCCCGTCGACGGCGACGCGTTGGGTGTGGAGCAACACGACCGCGTCGAGGACGGGGCCGGTCGCGTCGACCACGCGCCCCGCGATCTCGACCGGGCCCGGCGCGTCGGTCAGGTCGACGAAGGTCGTCCGCCCCGCGACGACCGTCGCGCGCGCGAACTCGATCGGCGCGACCGAGAAGTCGCTGTGGAATTGCGCGATGGCGTATTCGCCCGGCCGCAGCCCCGCGAACGTGAAGCAGCGCGCGCTGCCGAGGATCGCGATCGCGGTCGGCTGCGCGTCGCCGGCGCGCGTGATGCCGACGTACGCATCGCTCGGCGCGATGCCTTGCAGCGCGCCGGCGGGCTCGAGCTCGTGGTCGAGCGTCGTCGTCTTCCCGTCCAGGACGGCGACGCCCTCGCGGCGGTCGAAGCGGAGCCCGGGCGCCGTGACGACCACGCGCTGCTCCCCCGGCTGCAGCCCGGCCAGCACGTACTCGCCCCGCGCGTCGGTGCGCGCGCGCACGTGCGTCAGCGGATGGTCGGCGCCGAGCTCGTTGTCGGAATCGAAGCGCCAGACGTTCACGCCGTGCAGCACGAAGCCATCGGGGAAGTTGGTCGTGCGCGGCGCGAAGACCGCGACGACGGAGGCGTTTCGGACCGGCGAGCCGTCGGGACGGTGCACGCGCCCGCGGACGCTCGCGCCGGCCGCGACCGCCAGCGTGACCTCCGTCTTCGCGCCGCTCTTCACGGGCGCGGTCGCGGGGAGGACGGAGTTCGCGAGCTTCTCGCCGAACGGATACCGGTCGAGCACGAGCCGCGCTCCCGCCGGCGCGCGCAGCACGAACGAGTAGAGCCCCGGCGGGAGACCGTCGACCTCGAACGTGCGACCGTGCAGCGGCGCGGGGAAGGTCGCGCCGAACGTCCAATTCCACGGCTCCTGCGACGTCGCGAGGAACGCCTCGACGGTCGCGCCCGCGAGCGCGCGCTCGACGGCGTCGGCCGCGACGCCCGGCGCGTCGACGAGCCGGCCCGCGACCTTCCCGCCGACGTGCACGACCAGTTCGGCGGAGGTCGCGAGCTCGGAATCGCGCTGGTGGTCGAATTCGTCGAAGACGACGGAACCGATACGGCCGTCGGGGGCGCGCGCCGTCGCGAGTCCGTTCGCCCAGTCGAGCCCGGCGAAGCGCGCGCGGCCGTTCGCGTCGCTGGTCGCCTGCAGCGGCGGGCGCGTCCCGTCGCCGACCACGCCGTCGCCGCGGATCCCGCCGTGCAGGAAGACCTGCGCGTCCGCCACGGGCGCACCGTCCTCGCCGACGACCGCGAGCTCGACGCCGGGCGAGCCGGGACGCGGATCTTCGAGCGCGATGCGCCGCGGCGTGCCCGCGTCGGCGACGCGGAACGCGAAGCTCATGCGGCGCGCGCGGCCGTCGGCGGCGCGCGCCCGCAGCCGGTAGGCGCCCTCCGCGAGCTGCGCGACGCGCACGCGCCCGTCCGCGCCCGACGTCGCGCGCACGCGCACGGCGCGGTCGTCGGCGATCTCGAGCCCGCGCTCGAAGCCGCCGAGCGTCGAGTCGATGCGTACGTCGACGTCGGCGATCGGCGCGCCGAGCGGGTCCTCGACGCGCGCCGTGAAGTCGGCGCGGCGGCGCTCCGCGGGGAAGAGCGGCGGGCCGTCGTCCGCGGGGGTCGCCGCCGCCGCCGTCGGCGTCGCTTCGGGGACGCGCTCGGCGTCGCGCGCGCCGCCCGCCGCCGCGCCGTCCGCCGCCGCGCCGTCCGCCGCCGCGCCCGCCCGCTCGTCCCGCTTCGCCGCGCCGCCCGCGTCCGCGGCCGCCGTGCGCGCGATCGAATCGAGCAGCTTCGAAGCGAGCAGCGCCGCGCCGCCCAGCGCGAGCAGCAGCACGACCGGGAGCGCGTAGCGCGGCGCAGCCATCGCTCCCATCCTGCCCGGCCGCGCGCCGGCGCGCACGTCACTCCCGCGTCACGGCGCCGCGCCGCCTACCGCCGCGCCCGCCACTCCTCGTAGCGCGCGACGAATGCCGGATCGCGACGGCGCAGCTTCTCCAGGTCGATGCGGCCGCTGCGCGTCATGCAGTCGTAGGCGAACGGCACCGGATCGAGCGCGAGCTTCTCGGCCGCGTTCTCGAACCAGAGCGTGCTCGAGAAGGCCGACTCCTGGTAGGCGTCGACGACCGGCTTGCGCGTGCGCTCGAAATGGGCGAGGGCGTCCCGCGGTTCCTTCGGATGCGCGGCGAAACTCTCGTGCAGCGCGATCGAGTCCTCCATCGCGAGCTTCGTCCCCGACCCGATCGAGAAGTGGGCCGTGTGTGCCGCGTCGCCCAGGATCACGACGTTCTCGTGCACCCAGCGCTTGCACTTGACCAGCAGGAACTGGATCCAGCGCGAGCGGTTGCTGATGAGCCGCTCGCCGCCGAGGTCCTCCGCGAAGACCTCCTCGAGGTGCTGCAGCGTCGCCGCCTCGTCGGCCGAGTCGAGTCCCGCCGCGCGCCACGTGGTTTCCGGCAGCTCCGCGATGAAGGTGCTCGTGTCGGGCGAAAAGCGATAGGCATGCGCCATGTAGAGGCCGGCGCGCCCGCTCTTGAAGATCAGCGTGAGCCCGCCGAACTTCCGGCGCGTGCCGAGCCAGACGTAGCGGTTGCGCCGCGCGTCGAGCGTCGGCTCGAAGTCCTCCTTCCACGTCTCGCGCACGAGGCTCGCGACGCCGTCGGCGCCGACCAGCACGTCGCACTCGCCCTTCAAGCGGCGCAGCGCGTCGGCGTCGGGGACGTTCTGCTCGAAGCGCAGCGCGACGCCGACGGCGCGCGCCCGCTCCTGCAGGACCTGGAGCCACGCGAGGCGCGCGACGCCGGCGAAGTGGTTGCCGCCGACCGAGATCTTCGTGCCGCGGTGGACGACGTCGACGTCGTCCCACGTCTGCAGGCGCTCCTCGGCCATCCGGAACGCCGTTTCGTCGCAGCCCTTCAGGATGTCGGTCGTCTTCCTCGAGAAGACGACGCCGAAGCCGAAGGTGGCGCCGGCCGGATTGCGCTCGATCACCTCGACGTCGAGCTTCGGGTCGCGCTTCTTCGCGAGCAGGCCGAACCAGAGGCCGGCCGGCCCGCCGCCCACGATCGTGAACTTCATCTCAGTTGGGGACGCCGGCCGCGCCCTTGGGCGCCTGCCCGCGCAGCACCGAGTTGTCGTTGAAGGTGCGCGACTGGTCGACGGCGGTCGGCCGCGCGAGCGCCGCGACGTCGATCTGCCCGCTCTGCGCGTAGACGTCGAGCGCATTCTGCCAGCAGGTCATCGCGACGTGCGCGTCGGGGATGCCGCGCTCCCGCATCAGCTGCGCGGTCTTCGGGACGGCGAGCGGATCGGAGATGCCCCAGTCGGCCGAGCTGTCGACGATCATCCGCGCCGGCCCGTACTTGCGGACGAGCTCGCACATCCGCTCGCTCCCCATCTTGGTGTGGGGGTAGATGGTGAAGGCGGCCCACGCACCGCGGTCGAGCACCGACTGCACCGTCTCTTCGTTGTTGTGGTCGATGATCAGCTTCCCCATCGGCACCTTGCACTCGGCGGCGAGCTCGAGGCTGCGCAGGATGCCGCGCTTCTTGTCGCGGTGGGGCGAGTGGACCATCACGACCAGGTCGTTCTTGGCGGCGAAGTCGAGCTGCCAGGAAAAGGCGCGCTCCTCGGCCGGCGTGATCTCGTCGAAGCCGATCTCGCCGACCGCGACGACGCCCTCTTTCAATGCGAATCTCGGGACGAGCTCGAGCGCCTCCTTGGCGAGCGGCTCGTTGTTCGCCTCCTTCGCGTTCACGCCGATCGCGCAGAAGTGGTGGATGCCGAATTGCGCGGCGCGGAAGCGCTCCCAGCCGACCAGGCTCGAGAAGTAGTCGAGGTAGCTGCCGACCTGCGTGCGCGGCTGCCCGACCCAGAAGGCCGGCTCGATCACCGCGCGGATCCCCGCCTTCGCCATCGCCTCGTAGTCGTCGGTCGTGCGCGACGTCATGTGGATGTGGGGGTCGAAGTAGTTCATCCCGGACTCCGGCGGCCTGCGGGGGGCAAGGATTATGGCGCGGAGGGAGCAACGGCGGGCGCCGGCTGGCGGTTTTGCGCTCGGCGGGTACATCCGGGTCCGATCCGGTGACGCCGAACGCCCCTCGCGACAAGTACCGGCATGAGCCAGCGACACCTCGCCCGCCTCTTCGAGCGCTACCGGAAGCACGGATCGACCGCGGCGCTCGCGCGTGTCTTCGACGAGACGGCGCCGGCGCTGTTCGCGGTCGCGCGGCGGATCGCGCGCGAGCGCGCTGACGCGGAAGACGCGGTCCAGGCGACCTTCCTGGTGGCGATCGAGAGGGCCGCGACGTGGGACCCCGCGCGGCCGGTCGAGCCGTGGCTCTTCGGGATCCTGGTCCGACAGCTCGGGCTCGCGCGGCGCAAGGCGGCGCGCGTCCTCGATCCGCAGCGCCTCGACGCCGAGCGGCTCGAGGATCCGACGCTCGACGTCGAGCGTTCCGAGCTCGTCGCGACCGTGGCCGAGGTTGTGCAGCAGCTGCCGGAGCACGATCGCGCCGTTCTCGAGCCGTGGCTCTTCGACGAGTTGCGCGGGAGCGAGCTGGCGAAGCGCGCAGGCGTGGCCGGCAGCACGTTGCGCATGCGGCTGCGGCGTGGGCTCGCAAGGCTGCGGCGCGCGCTGCCGGCGGGGCTCGGAGCGACGGCGGTCGTGCTCTCCGCCGTCGATCGCAGCGCGCTCGCGCAAGCGAAGGTGAACGTCCTCGCGGCGGCGGCGAAGAGCGGCGCCGCGGGCGCGGCCGCGGCAAGCAGCGCGGCGACGGCAAGCAGCCTGGCGACGTCCTTCGGAGCGAAAGTCGCGGCGGCGGCGCTGCTCGCGGCCGCGGTGCTCGGCGGTGTCGCGCTGCTGCACACGCGGCAGGAAGCATCCGAACCGGCGGCGCGCTCGGCCGCGAATCCGACGCAGCCACGCGACGGAAGCGGAGCGAGCGACGCCGCGACCGCGGTCGCGCTCTCGCCCTCTCGACAGCGCGACGAGCGCGGCTCCGCGATCGATCCCGCGGGACGACTCGCTGCCACGACGGTCACCGTCGGCGTCGAGGGCAAGGAGCTGTCGGGGGCCGACGCTCTCACCGGCATCGTGGTCGACGCGCGCGGCGAGCCCGTCGGCGGCGCGAACGTCTCCGTCTTCGACGACGACGCGCGGGGCATCGGGATGCTGGCGACGGCGGAGACGGCGGCGGACGGAACGTTCCGCTTCGAGCGCCTCGACGCGCGCGGCGTCCACGTCGCGGCCAGGAAGGACGGCATCGGCCGCGCAGCGAATCAGACGGCGCCGGTGGCGGCGCAAGTGCGGCTCGTGCTCGGCGCCGGAATGCGCTTCGAAGGGCGCGTCATCGACGAGCGCGGGATGCCGGTCCCGGCGGCATCGGTCGAGCTCGCCGATGACGACGCGCGTTTCGTCGGGACGCAGCACGCGACCTCGGACGCCGACGGCCGCTACCTCTTCGAGTCGGTGCGCGGCCGCGTCCGTTACGTCCGCGCCGTAGCGAAGCCGCCGCCGCGCTTCGGCTTCACCGTCCTCGATCCCGGGGACGACCGCTCGTCGGCGCCGTCCGAGGTCGTCGTGCGCGCGACGCGGCGCGTCTCGCTCTCCGTCGTGGCGCGCGGCGACGGCCAGCCCGTCGCGAACGCCCACGTGATCGTGCGCGCCGGCGGCGACGCGCTCGGCACCGCGGGCCTCGACGTGCGCGGCGGACGCTGGCTCGACGTGCTCGAGCCGTTCTGGGACGCGACGTCGACCGACACGGCAGGCCGCGTCGAGATCGAGGACGTCCCGATCTGCGAAGCGTGCAGCGTCGCGATCGCGGCGCCCGGTTTCGCACCGAGGGTGCGCGCGTTCTCGACGGCAGGCGACACGCCCGTCGTCGAACGCGTCGAGCTCGAGCCAGCGTGCACGGTCGAAGGGGTCGTGCGCCGCGCTGATGGGACACCGGTCGCCGACGCCATCGTCGAAGTCGAGACGGCGACTCCGCTGCGCGAGCTGCGCGCGAGTCCCGGCTCGCTCGATCTGCTGCGTTCGCTCATGGTCGGCGTGGCGAGCCCGTTCGCGCTCGCGACCCGGACGCGCCCCGACGGCACTTTCGAGCTCGCAGGCCTGCCGCCGCTGCCCACGTGCAATCTGCGCGTCGAGTCGGAGCGCCGCGCCGCATACACCTGGATCGACACCCTGTCCGCCGGCGAAACGCGCCGCGACGTCGTCGTGACCTTCGGCGCGAAGGTGCGCATCGAGGGAACTCTCGTCGCGGAGGACGGCGCCGCGCCGGCGGATACGAAGCTCTGGCTGCAGCCGGCCTCCTCGCTCGCACCGCTCGATCGCGACGGCCGCTTCTCCTTCGAGCTCGCGCCGCACGGCACCGCGACGATCTGGGCGGTCGCGCCCGGCTACGTCCACGCGCGCTGCGACGTCGCGGCGCCGCTGCCCGCCTCGAGCAAGGTCGCGCTGACGCTCCGGCGCGGAGCTTCGATCTCGGGATTCGTCGTCGATGCGCAGAAGCGCCCCGTCGCCGGCGTGCGCCTGATCGTCTGGCCCGCCGAGCCGACCTTCGAGGAGCGGCGCAAGACCGGCGGCTGGATCTCCGAGGTGAGCCTTGCGTCGGGCACGACGCGCAACGACGGGAGCTTTGAGCTCCGCGGCCTGCCCGACCGCAGGCTGCGCGTCGTCGTCAAGGCCGACGGCTTCACCGACGGCGAGCTCACGCCGATCGAGCCGGGCAGCCGCAACCTCTCCGTCACGCTCGGCCCGGCGCGCTGACCAACGCCGCGTGGAACGCCGCCGCGTCGGGTGCGCCCGCGCCGCCGCGCGCGAGCCGTTCCGCGGCTTCGAGCGTCGCCTTCACCTCCGCGTCGCGCTCCCGCGCGCGCAGCTCCGCGAGTCGCGCCGCTTCGCCCGCACGCGCGAGCCCGAGCGCCGCCGCGCGCCGCCCGAGCCGCTCCGGATTCGCCGGGTCGACCTCCTTCAAGAGCGACGCGACGCCGCGCTCCCCGCCGTGCCTGCCGAGCGCGAGCCACAACTCCGCCGGCACCGGCCGCCCCGCGCTGCGCCGCTCGTCGGCGAGGTCCAGCGCTATGCGCGCGAGCTTTGGCGTGAGCCGCCGATCGAGCCTGACGATGCGCTATATTGGTGCGCCGACGAAGATCGCTTTTACGACGCACTGCTGGAACGCGATGTCATCGAATTAGGTGGTTGGGAAGGGCGTGTCGCACGCGACCGCCTCGAAGACGCTGCGCATGTTGGTGCGACAGCCCTCGCCGGCGCGCCAGCGGAAGCGCGCCGCATCGGGCCAGAGTGCGAGCGAGCGGTAGAGCGCGCAGAGCTCGCCCTCGTCGGCGAAGCGGAACGCCGCCTCCATCGCCGCGACCGCCTCCGCCGACGCGAGGTCGCGGCGCGCGAGGATCAGCCCGACGCGCACCGTCTCGAGCAGCGTCCAGCGCTCGACCTCGAGCCCCGGGAGCAGCGCCGCGGCGTCGCGCCGCTCCTCGGCGGTGGGGGCGAGCGGCCGGCGCGGCACGTGGCGCGACGCCAGCGAGAGCAGCGCCCCGAACCGCTCGGCGGAGACGCCTTTCGCGATCTCGGTCGCCGCACTGCCGGACCACGCCTGGCCGGCCAGCGCCAGGCGGGCGTGCGCCGCCGCGCGCAACCGGGAAGGAAGGGCGTCCTGCGTCGTCACCATTTTTTTCGGGGCGGCCATTATCCGTCGGCGTGGCTCGTCCGTAGCTCTCGTTCGCGTTTTCGCCGCTCGCGGGCACTTCTTCCCGTAGAGGCACCGATTTGGACGACGGCGACACCCCGACCCACGCGCGCGCCCTCGCGTCGCACCACGGCTTCGTCCGGGAGCTCGCGCGCGGCCTCGTTGCGCCCGACTCCTTCGAAGATGTCGCGCACGAGGCGCTGCTCGCCGGCCTTGCGCACCCGCCGCAGCGTCCGGCGGCGCTGCGCAGCTGGCTCGCGACGACGGTGCGCCGCCTCGCGGGCAAGTGGCGGCGCGGCGAAGCGCGGCGCGCGCGGCGCGAGGGCGTCGCGGCCCGGCCCGAGGCGCTGCCCTCCGCGCGCGACCTGGTCGAGCGCGTCGAGCTCGAGCAGGCGGTCGTGCGCGCCGTGCTCTCGTTGAAGGAGCCGTTCCGGACGACGGTGCTGCTGCGATTCTACGAGGGCCACGCGACGGCGGCGATCGCCGAGCAGCTGCGGCTCCCTGCCGACACGGTGCGCGCGCGCCTGCGCCGCGGGCTCGCCGAGCTGCGCGCGCAGCTCGACGCGCGCTTCGGCGCGCGCAGCGAGTGGGTTGCGGCGCTGCTGCCGGTGGCCGCGCTCCCGTCCGGCGTCGCGGCGACGGGCGTCGCCGGAGGGGCCGCGTCTTCCACAATCGGATCAACGTCCGTGGTGGTGAAGGCGGCGGCGGCGGTCGCCACGACGGGAGCGGCGGTGATGAGCGTGAAGACGATCGGGGCAGTGGTCGCGTCGTGCGCGGCGGCGGCGGTCGCGTGGTGGGCCGTGCCGGAGTCGTGGCTCGAGCGCGCGCTGATGACAGGCGTGTCGACAAGTTCGGCGCGGGAGCTCGGCGCGGCAGAAGGGGCCGGCGTCTCGAGCATCGCCGCGGCGGGCGTCCCGGTCGACGCGCTCGCGCCGACGCGCTCCGCGGAAGGCGCGGAGGGACCGGCGGGAGCCGCCGCGGGCGCCGTCGCCGGCGACGCGAGCCTGCCACCGCCCGGTCTGGTGCTGCTCGAAGTCGTCGACGCGCGCACGCTCGCGCGGATCGAGGCGGTGAAGATCCGCTTCCTGAACGAGGCGCGCTTCGCCGAGTACGGCGGCTCGGGCTCGGTGCAGACGATCCTGACGGCCGGCCACTGGGACGCGAGCGTCGCCGCCGTCGGGTACGAGCCGGCGCGGCTCGCGGGCTTCGACGTCGTGGTGGGCGAGGCGCAGGCGCTCAGCCGGATCGCGCTCGAGCGCGGCAACGGCGTGGTCGAGGGGCGCGTCGTCGCGCGCCACCTGTCCGGCGATGCGCCCGTCACGGTCGAGCTCTTCGGCGACGGCCGTTCGCCGTGCGATGCCTGTCTCGCCGCGGCGAATGGCGCGAACGGCGCGGGCGGCGGCGACGACTCGGAGCGGGCGCAGAAGCTCGGCGTCGACTGCGGCTACCGCGACGACCGCGACGCCATCGCGGCGACCGGTGACCGCGCGTTCCGCTTCGCCCACCTCGCGGCTGGCGTCTACTGGCTGCGCGCGAGCGACCCGCAGCAGCGCATCGTCGAGTCGCGCCGCATCGAGATCGGCCGCAGCGGATACGCCTGGCAGGAGCTCGACGTGTGCGCGCCGACCTTCGCGCGCTTCGAGCTGCGACATGAGCGCGGTGGACTCTTCACCGGCGCCTGGACGAGCCCGCACCGGCCGAAGCCGGCGCCGATCCACTACGAGTTCCGGCGCGGCGGCCAGCCGGTCGGCGCGGTCGAGTTCACGCCGAGCGCCGACGACACGCTCGCGTCGGTCGGGCCGCCGATCGTGATCCCCGCGGGGGAGAGCGCCACACCCGGCGTCGAAACCGCCTCGGGAGCGCTGCTCGAGTACTACGCGGCGGCCCGCAGCTTCGACCACACGAGGATCAACGAGGTGATGGTGCGGAACTACGAAGCGGCGCAGCGGCAGTCGTGGTTCGACCGCGGCGCCGCCACCGTCGAACTGCCGTTGCTCGAGCGGCTCGACCGCGACCGGCGCGAAGGCGACGGGCTGCACTTCGACTTCGCCGAGCCCGGCTGCGACGGCGTCGCGCTCACGCTCCAGCCGCTGCGTCCCGACCTGCACGAAGTCCGGCCGCTGCCGCGGCTCGAGCTCACGGTCGTCGTCACCTGCGGCGAGTACGTTTCGGACGAGATCGCGCTCGACCTGCGGGCCGACTGGTTCCATCCGATCGTCGTCACGATGCGTCCTCAGCCGGCGGCGGCCGGAGATCTCCCGGCCGCCCATGCGCAGGCGCGGGGCATGTGCGCCTCGTGCCACACCGACTCGGCCGCGAAGTCGACGAAGCTCGACGTCCTCGACGCCTGGCAGACGCGCCGGGCCCAGGTCGACCTGGTGCGAATCGCGTCGGAGATCGAGGTGTTCGAAAGGTCGTCCTCTCACGAAGGGACCGAAAAGCCGTAGAAGTGGATGCGGGGCGACCGCGCCGGGCCGCCCGATGAAGCGGGAACCATGAACTCGAAGAGGACGCTGCTCGCCGCAGGTGCGGCGCTGGCGATCGTCGGAGCGGCGGGGTGGCTCGTGATGCACGGGCCGCTCCACGAGCTCGCCCCGGGTTCCCGCGGCGCCGCGAACGGGAAGGACGACGCGGCCGCGCTGCCGCTCGCACCGGCCGCGGGTGCGCCGGACGCGGAGAGTGAGCGGCTCGCCGCGACGCGCGAGGCGGAGACGGGGACGGGGGCCGTCGCGAGCTCCGTCGCGTCATTGCCGGCGGCGGGCAAGGTCCACCTGAAGGTCGCCGACGTCCGCACGCAGGCCGAGCTCGAGCACGTGCGCGTCCGCTACGCGAACGAGACGCGCTTCGCCGAGAGCAGCGGCGACCGCGAGATCACGACCACGCTGACCTCCGGCTCCTGGGAGGCGAGCGTGAGCGTGACCGGTTTCGAGCCGGCGCGCCTCGGCCCCTTCGAGGTGAAGCCGGGAGAGACCCTCGAGCTCGGCACGATCGCGCTCGGGCGCGGCGTCGGGGTGATCGAGGGGCAGGTGACCGCGTTGCACGCCGGCCGCGACCATCCCATCGTCGTCCAGCTCCATGGAGAGGGACGTTCACCGTGCGACCGCTGCCTCGGCCTGCTCGAGCGGCCGCCCGAAGAGCAGAAGGCCGACAACGGTGGCGCCCCCGTCGCGCCGTTCGGCTCCGACTGCGCCTACTCGGACGGTCGCGACGAGCTCACGCTCCAAGGCGGCGGCGCGTTCCGCTTCGACCACCTCGCGGCCGGCATCTACTGGCTGCGCGCCAGCGATCCCGAGCAGCGCATCGTCGAGGCGCGCTGCATCGAGCTCGGCCGCGGCGGCCGCTACTGGCAGAACCTCGACGTCAGCGCGCCGACCAAGGCGCGCTTCGAGCTGCGCCACGACATCGGCGGCCTCTTCACCGGCGCGTGGAGCGCGATCCACGCGGCGAATCCGGCCGCGATCCACTACGAGTTCCGGCGGCGCGGCCGCACGGTCGCCGGCATCGACGTAGCGCCGACCGCGGACGACTGCCTCGCCTCGGTCGGGCCGCCGATTCCGATCCCCGGCCGCGAGAAGCAGCGCCATGTGAACCTGAACGAGGGGCGCTACGTCCTGCGCTTCTTCCAGTCGGTCCAGGTGGAGGGCTGGTCGAACGTCCGCGCCGGCCGGCTCCTCTACTACGACGGCAAGGGCTGGGTGTCGCAGCCCGCCGATCCCGACGACCGCGACGATCGGACGCGCAACGAGGGCGACACGCTCTTGGTCGACGGCGGCGAGCCCGACTGCGACCCAGGCCAGCTCGCAGCGAAGGCGCTCCGCCCCGACCTGCACGAGATCGCGCCCCTGCCCCGTGCCGAGCTCACCGTCATCGTGAGCTGTGGCGACTACAAGTCGGAGGAGACGGCGATCGACCTGCGCGCCGATCCGTTCCAGCCGATCATTGTCGCGCTGAAGCTCCGCGACGAGCTCGTGACGCGGCTCCCCGAGATCCGCAAGGGGCCGCCCGCATCGTGCAATGCCTGCCACGGCAGCGATGCGCCGACCGATGGCCGCGTGAACTACGGCGACCCGCAAGTCGAAGTCTCTTTCGACCTGGGCGACGCTTTGGGGTCGCAGCTCGACATCTCGAACAATTTCGAGCTCACGATCGGCGACGCATTGAACGCCGCGGGAGCCGCGGGGCAGCCGCCCGAGAAGCAACCCGAAGGCGACCATTAATTCGCCCCCATGATTCTCACGAGCCCGTCGCCTCGCGAAGGGGCTCGTGAACCATCCGAGCTGGGCCCCCCGAGCGCGGAGGCGAACCCGCCCGGCGGCCATTGCGGCTCGCAGCGCGGCGACTGCAAAAAAAGAATGGGCCGAAATGGATTTTTCGGCCCGGCCAATACACTCTGCCGCCGTTCTCGCCCCGGTTTGCCGGGGCCTAGGAGGAGCGGAGCTCGCGTCGTCGCCGTGGTGGCCGCGTGTGTCGAGTTCCGATGGAGAAAGGTCCATATGAAGCTCGGTCGGAAACATCTCGGCAGGTTCCTCGCGGTGGCGGTCGGCGGCGTGCTCGCGGGCAGTGCGGTCGCGTGCAAGCAGGAAGCTTCGAAAAGCGACGACGGCGGCGGCTCGAAGGCCGCGCCGGCGGGCGAGAAGCACGCCTGCAAGGGCATGAATGCCTGCAAGGGCCAGGGCGGCTGCAAGACCGGCGACGCCGGCTGCAACGGCAAGAACAGCTGCAAGACCAAGGGCGGCTGTGCGACGGTCGAGAAGCACGCCTGCAAGGGCTTGAATGCCTGCAAGGGCCAGGGCGGCTGCAAACCGGGCGACGCCGGCTGCGCGGGCAAGAACAGCTGCAAGGGCAAGGGCGGCTGCGCCGTCCCGGTCAAGCACTGAGAAGCGATCGGAACTTCGCTTGATCGATCGGCCCGGCGGGACCTTCGTCCCGCCGGGCCGACTCTTCGAATCCCAGAACGAACTCCGTCCCCATGGCGATCCGCAACCGCTTCGGCTTCCCCGACCTCGGGCTCGGGCTCGGGCTGCGCAGCGTCCACTACTCGACGATCCTCGAGCAGCGCCCGCCCGTCGACTTCTTCGAGATCCTGACCGAGAACTACCTCGACACCGAGGGGCGGCCGGTCTGGATCGTCGACCAGGTCGCGGCGCACTACCCCATCGTGATGCACGGGGTGTCGCTCAACCTCGGCACCGCCGACCCGCTCGACCGCGCCTACCTCGCGAAGGTGAAGGCGCTCGCGGAGCGCGTGAAGGCGCGCTGGCTCGGCGACCACGTCTGCTTCACCGGCGTCGCCGGCAAGAACAGCCACGACCTGCTGCCGCTGCCCTACGACGAGACGACGCTCCGGCACTTGATCCGGCGGACGAAGCAGGTCCAGGAGATCCTCGAGCGGCCGCTCGTGCTCGAGAACCCCTCGACCTACGTGACCTTCAAGCAGTCGACCATGGGGGAGGCGGAGTTCATCGGGCGGCTGGCGAACGAGGCCGACTGCGGCCTCCTCCTCGACGTGAACAACATCTACGTCTCCTGCCGCAACCACGGCTGGGAGCCGGACGAGTACCTCGCCCACGTCCCCTTCGACCGCGTGACGCAGATCCACATCGCCGGCCACACCGACAAGGGGACGCACTGCGTCGACACCCACAGCAAGCCGGTGATCGAGCGCGTCTGGGAGATCTACGCCGAAGCGGAGCGGCGCACCGGCGGCCGCGCCACGATCCTCGAATGGGACGACGACATCCCGAGCTTCGAGGTGACGTTCGCCGAGCTGCAGAAGGCGGCGCCGTTCAAGAACGCGGGCAAGGCCGCGGGCGGGCGCGCGCCGAAGCGCCCTGCGCGCAGCAAGGCGGTCGCGTGACGCGCGCCGCCCCCGCCTCCGTCGACGCGCTGCAGCGCTGGTTCCAGGCCGCGGTCATGCACCCCGGCGGCGCCGAGGTCGCGGCCGAGGATCGCGCGATCCGCCGGCTCCTGCCGGCGCGCGCGAAGCGGCTCGAGGACCTCCTGCTGCCGTCGGCGCAGATGAACGCGCGCGAGCGGCTCGACGTCTACGCGTCGAGCTACTTCCTGCGCCTGCGCGACGTGCTGAAGCTCGACTTCGCCGGCGTCGCGCACGCGCTCGGCGACGACGCCTTCGACGACCTGATGCGCGAGTACGTGACGCGCCGCCCGTCGAAGAGCTTCAACCTGAACGACTACGGCGCCGACGTCCCCGGATTCATCGCACGCAAGAGCCGCGTGCGCGCGGTCGACCGCCGCCGCGCCTTCCTCGCCCAGCTCGCGACGCTCGAGCGCGCCGTCGAGGAGGTCTTCCACGCGCCGCAGGCGGCGCCGGTCGCGCTCGAGCGGCTGCAGTCGATTCCGCCCGACCGCTGGAGCGACGCGGTCTTCGTGACGATCCCCGCGCTGCGCCTCTTCGAGTTCGCCTTCCCGGTGAACGGCTACCTGCAGGCGGTCATCGACCAGACGGCACCGTCGATCCCGGCCCGGATGCCGACGTGGATCGCCGTCTACCGCAAGCACTGGAAGCCCTGGCGCGCCCGCCTCTCGCGCGAGCAGTACCTGCTGCTCCGCTCGCTCGTCGCCGGGAAGCCGCTCGGCGCCGCGATCGCCGCCGTCGTGCGCACCGCGAGCAAGGGCGACTCGCAGGCGGCGCGCGAGCAGAAGGCCGAGGTGCTCTTCGGGCAGCTCGGCGCGTGGTTCCGCGAGTGGACGGCCGAGGGTCTCTTCCGCGAGATCCGCGTCTAGCGACGCGCGGGAAACTCGCGGCGCGAGCGCTCATGCGGCGCGCGACGGGGGCGCGGACGATTGCAGATTCGTCCGCGCCTTCCGGCGGCGAGCGCTCCGTCGCGCCGCGCCGTCGGACGGAAGATCTCCTCTTCGGCCGCCGGTACATCCGTTGCCCGCGCCGCACCTCCGTGGAATCGGACACGACCACGGTCCTCGGCCTGGAACTTCCGATGTCGCCGCTCCTGGCGGCGGCGGCGGCGCTGGTCGCGCTCGTCGCGCTGAGCTTCCTGCTCGAGTTCGTGCTGCTGCGGCCGCTGCGCCGGGCCGCGGAGCGCACGGCGACCAAGCTCGACGACGCCGTCGTCGCCGGGCTCTCGCCGATCGTCCGGACCGGGCTCTTGCTGGCCGCGGTCGACGTCGTCGCGCAGCTCTTCCTGAAGGAGCCGTGGCGGCCCAACGAGCGGCGGATGGAGCTCGCCGTCGCGGTGGTCGTCGTGAGCTGGCAGGCGTGGCGCCTGCTGATCCGCGTGTCGGTCGCGTGGGTGGACTGTCACCCCGAGCTCAAGCGCCTCGTCCCGTCGTTCCGTCTCGGGCTGCAGATCGTCCTCGTCCCCGTCGTCGTCGTCACCGTGCTGCAGATCTTCGACGTGCCGGTCCTGCCGCTCGCGACCACGCTCGGCATCGGCGGCCTCGCGATCGGGCTCGCGCTGCAGGACGTCCTGAAGAACATCTTCGCGGGCATCCAGATCCTGCTCGACCAGCCGATCCGCGTCGGTGAGTGGGTCGACCTCGAGCACGGCCTGAGCGGGCGCGTCACGGCGATCGGCATGCGGTCCACGCGCCTGCAGACGGCCGAGAACAACACGATCTTCATCCCCAACGCGCGCATCGCGAGCGAGGCGATCGTGAACTGGGACGCCACGGAGCGCGATTTCCTCGTGCGCTTGAAGGTCCGCGTCGCACTCGGCACCGACTCCACGCGCGTGCGCCGGATCCTCGAGGAGGAGGTCGACGCGGCGATCGGCGCGGTGGTCGGCGTGAAGGCGCGGCAGCGCGTCGTGCTCGACCAGATCGAGGAGTCGCGCCTCGAATTCCGCGTCGAGTTCCTGGTGGAGCGCGCGCAGCGGCTCGTCGCGCCCGGACTCGTGCGCGAGCGCCTCCACGCCCGCCTCGCCCGCGAGCGGATCGACCTCCTGCCGCCGCCGGTGCCGTTCCCGGTCACGCTGCAGGCGGCGCTGCCCGGGCGGGACGTCACCCGCGCTTTGCGCGCGGTCGCTTCGCGGGCGACGCCGGGCGGGGACGGGCCGGGGTCCGCTTCTCCTGGCGGGCGAGATCGGTGATCCACTGCATCAGCACGTGGCGCTCGCGCGCGCCGCGTGCGAGCTCGTCGTCGAGCTGAAGAGCGCGGGATGGATCGCCGCGCCGCTCCGCGAGGCGGGCGAGCAGCGCCAGCGCGAGGCGCTCGCTCAACACGTGCTTCAACGCGCGCGCCTCCTCGAGCGCGGCCGCGAGCTGGACGTCGGCCGCCCCGTCCTCGCCGTCCTCGACGTCCCTCCAGCGCGAGAGCATCGAGAAGAGCAGCGCAAAGGTGCGATGGCCGTTCTGCTCGGCGTGGCGGCGCGCCTCGCCGAGCAGCTCCTCGAAGCGGTCGCGCCGGGCCGACCGCAGCAGCGCGAACACCTCGACGAACGCTCCCACCATCGGATCGAAGGCGTTGTCGGCCGCCCCGCAGAGCTCGCGGCCGCGCCGCGCGAGCGCGGAGGCCTCCTCCGCGCGATCCGCCGCGAGCAGCAGGAACGCATGTCGGACGGCATGCTCGCCCTCGACGCCGGCGTCGTCGCTCGCGCGCGCCTGCGCGAGCGCGCGCGACGACTCCTCCAGTCCGCTCCCGTCGCCGTCGATCAGGAGGTCCCAGTAGGCGAGGACGCCGCGCGCGAGCACGCGCGTCCCCTCGTCGGCGAGCCCGGGCACCAGGCGGCGCGCGGCGGCGACCGCGGCGCAGCTGCGCGCGAAGTCGATCCACGACGTCGCGCTCGCGATCAGGAGCTGCGCGCGCAGCTCGAGAGCGCGGTCGCCCGACTCCGCCGCGAGGCGCGCCGCCTTCTCGTAGTCGGCGGACGCCTCCGCCATCCCGCCCGCCGTGCGCCGCGCCGAGCCGCGCGCCAGCAGGAGCTCGATCGTGCGGCGCCTGCGGTCGTTTTCAGGCAAGCCCTCGACGAGCGCGAGCGCGCGCGTCAGGGCCGCCGCCGAATCGGCGTGCGCGCAGCGCCGCGCGTCGAGTCGCGCGAGGAGCTCGAGGTAGCGCACCGCGCGCTCCGGGTCGCGGCCCTGCTCGAAGTGGATCGCGAGCGGCGCGGCGATCTCGGCCACGCGCGCGCCGAAGACCTGCTCGCCCCGCAGCCCGATCACCCGGTGGAGCGCGACGCGCCGCGCCGCGGCGACGCGCCGGTAGAGGAAGTCGCGATAGAGCGAGTGGCGGAATTCGTAGCTCGCCGAGATGGTCCCGTTGGGCCACTCCATCACCCCGCGCGAGCGCAGGTACTGCCCGCGCCGCACGAAGCGCTCGAGGAGCGCCTCGGTCGCGACGACCTCGTGGTCGAGCCCGCACGCGACGGTCGCCGCGGAGAAGTCGACGCCGGCGACGCTCGCGACTTCGAGCGCCTCGACCTCGTCGCGGGAGAGCCGCTCCACCTCGCGCGTGAGCAAGTTGTTCAGGGATTCGGGGAGGTCGATCTGCAGCGCCTCGGCCGCGACGTCGAGCTCGAGGCGGCGGTCCTTCACGAGCAGCCGTCCGCTCGAGGCGAGCCAGTCGACCGCGTGCCGCATGAACAGGGGATGGCCGTCACAGGCATCGTGCACGCGGCGCGCGACCGGATCCGGCACCTCGGCCCCCGGGAAGCGCGCGCGGAGGTGCTCGGCCACGCCGTCGGCGTCGAGCACCTCGAGCTGCAGCTCCAGGCCGCGCCGCTGCGCGAGGAGCGTCTCCTTCAGGGCGCGTACGGGTGTGCCGGCGAGGATCGCCTCGATCGGCCGCCAGGTCGCGACCACGAGCAGCTTCGCCGCACCGCCGCGCCGCGCGAGCGCGCCCACCAGGTCGAGCGTCGAGGCGTCGGCCCAGTGGAGGTCCTCGAACGCGAGCACGAGCGGCGTCGTCGCGGCGAGCGCGTCGATCGCGTCACCCGCCTCGCGCACCATGCGGTCGCGCGTGCTGCCGAAGAGCTCGCGGACGAGCTCGGCGCGCCCCTCGCCGTGCGTCAGCGCCGGGAGCTGCAGCAGCCAGGTCGGCGCGAGCCTGCGCAGCGTCTCGACCACCTCGCTCCGCGGCGGGCCGCGGGCGAGGCGCGCGAACGCCTCGAGGATCGGCGCATACGGCTCGTGCGCGCCGTAGGTCTCGACGCACTCGCCGCGGCCGACGCGCGCTGCGAAACCGGGCGGCAGCGTCGCGAGGAAGGCGTCGAGCAGCGTGGTCTTGCCGATGCCCGCCTCGCCGGCGACGAAGACGACCTGGCGCTCGCCGAGCTCGGCGCGTTCGAGCCGCTCGCGCAGGAACCGCAGCGCGCCGGCGCGCCCGGCGGGCGCCGATCGGCTCGGATCGACCGCGGCGCCGTCCGCCGCGCAGCGGCCGACGAAGCGGTACCCGCGGCGGTGCTCCGTCGCGACGAAGCGCGGCGATTTCGCGTCGTCGTCGAGCGCATTGCGGATCTCGTTCACGACGACCTTCAAGACCGCCTCGCCGACCACGACGCCCGGCCAGACCTCGTTCAGGAGCTCCTGCTTGCTCACGAGGCGACCCGGCGTGCGCGTGAGCGCGACGAGCAGCGCATACGCCTTTGGCGTGAGCTCGACGCGCGCCCCGTCGCGCAGGAAGCAGTGCGCGACCGCGTCGTGCGTCAGCGCAGTTTCGACGGGACCGATGCCGCCCATGCACAAGACCTCGCGACGCACGAACGGGACTTACCGAAACATAACCATCGCGAACGAGGGCGTCTTAGGACTCGCATGAGCATGCGGCCTAGGTTCTCCGCTCGTGAGGACACGGTCATTGTGAATCGCGATGCGTGCGAGAGGCTGCCGGCAGATCACGCCTTCGTGCTGCAGTTCGAAGCGAACTGCGGTGCGGGAGGCGGAGCCCGCGGCCGTGTCGAGCACGTGGTCTCGGGACGCACGTCCCGGTTCCAGAGCATCGACGAGCTCGCGACCTTCCTGGCCGCCGTCCTCCGAGATGTCGCCGCGAACGCGGGCGAAGCGAAGTAGCCCGTCGCCGCGGCAAGGTTCCCTTTCGGAGTGGGTCGCGATGAATGATGTGCAATTTCGCCTCAGGACGCTCGTCGCGCTCGCGGCGGTCGGAACGGCCGGAGCCGTCCTCGCCGCCGCGTGCGGCGGATCGGGTGCCGGGAACGCAGCAGTGAACCGGACTCCCGGCGTCGCACAGAGCTCGGCGCCGATCGTGCGTTCGGCTGACGACACGACGCTGGTCGCCGTCAACAGCGAGTCGGACTCGATCTCCGTTTTCAGCAACGACGCCGGGAACATCACCCGGACGGCCGAGATCGCCGTCGGCCGCGACCCGCAGAGCGTCGCGCTCTCGACCCACCCCCGGCGCGCGTACGTCGCCTGCAGCGACTCGGGCACGCTCGACGTGGTCGAACTGGACGCGCGACGGGTGATCCGCTCGATCGAGGTCGGCCGGGAGCCGCGCGCCGTCGTCCTCTCGCCGAACGAGTCGCGCGTGTACGTCGCGAATTCGGTCTCGAACAGCGTGACCGAGATCGACACCAACTCCATGCGGATCCTGCGCACCGTCGCGATCCCCGAGAGCGTCGACAGTCAACCGCGGGCGCTCGCGGTCACGAGCGACGGCGACTTCGACGACACCGACGAGCGGCTCTTCGCCGCCTGCTTCTTCGCGGTGCCGCGTCCCCCGCGGACCGGGCTCGACGAAGCCCAAGACGACCAGCGCGAGGGGCGGGTCGCCGTCTTCACGACCGCCGATCTCGCGCCGCAGCCGACGGTGACGCTCGAGCCGCTCGACGACGTCAACTTCAACTCGAACGGGTCGGTGATCGACTTCGTCGGCACGATCAACGGCGCCGGCGGCGTGAACGCCCCCGACCCGGCCAATCCCGCGGCGAGCACGCCGTCGTCGGCCTTCCCGAACCAGCTCGCGTCGCTCGCGATCCATCCGACCAACGGCAAGTGCTACGTCGTGAGCACGGGCGCGCAGCCCAACGGCCCGTTCGCCTTCAACACGAACGCGCAGGGGCTCGCCTCGGTCTTCGACGTCGCGACGGGCTTCGAGGTGGTGAGCCCGGAGCGTTCGAACGTGGTCCACCAGCGGGCGCCGCTCAACCTGGACTCCGGGCTGAAGCAGGACACGGCGACCAACCCGGTCCTCTTCCACACGCTGCCGACGGGGATGGCGTGGACGCCGGACGGCAGCGAGGCGTGGATCTGCATCCAGAACAGTGACGTGCTCGTGCGGCTGGTGGTCGACGTCGACGGCATCCCGACGGTGAACGCGCCGATCATCAACGGCGGCTCGTCGATCCGGCGCGTCGACCTCCAGTCGGCACGAGGCCAGATCGCGTGCAAGGCCCCCCAGGGCGTCGTGATCGATCGCGCCGGCCAGCACGCGTTCGTCCTCGGCTTCGTCTCCCGTTCGGTCTCCGTAGTCGATCTCGCGACCAGTGAGATCGTCGACAGCGAGGCCTCCTCGGCGCAGCCGCCGGTCGGCTCGCTCGACGAGAAGATCAACCTCGGAAAGGAGCTCTTCCACAGCAGCCGCGGTCCCGACGGACGCATGGCGCAGGAGTCGTGGGGCACCTGCTCGGTCTGCCACCCGAACGGGCTGACTGACGGGCTCACCTGGATGTTCGACGCCGGTCCGCGCCAGACGATCCCGCTCGACGGGATGTTCGACCACGCCAACCTCGCCGACCAGCGCATCCTCAACTGGAGCGCCGTCCGCGACGAGAACCAGGACTTCGAGCTCAACACGCGCGCCGTCTTCAGCGGCCGCGGGCTGATCGACGACGACCGCCTGCTCTTCACGTGGGGCGGTTCGAGCGGCGGCGGCGAGCTCGCCGAAGCGCTCGAGTACCAGGCGGCGACCAACGTCGTCGGCACGAACAACGACCTCGCGGGGCAGGCGGTGCTGCCGGCGCTGCCCGACGCGCGGCGCGACTTCGCGGTCGCGACGCTGCTCGACGGCCGCGTGATGATCGTCGGCGGAAGGCAGGGCATCGGGGACGGCAATCTGGTCGGCGCGGCGAGCTCCGTGCTGCTGTTCGATCCGCGTGCGAACACGCTGGTCGCGAAGAGCAGCAACGGCTTCACCGCGCGCCACTCGCTCGGTACCGCCGCGCTGCTCACGGACGACGGCTTCAAGGTCTACGCGGTCGGCGGCTACGCCTCGACCGCCGCGAACACGGCGCCCTCGACGCTCGTCGAGGAGTACGACGTGGCGTCCGACACCTGGAGCTCGGTGGCGCCGCTGCCCTCCGCGCGCGCCGAGTTCGGGATCGCGGTGACCGGCCGGATCAACAAGGGCGAGCCGATCCAGCGGATGCACGTGCTGGGCGGCAACACCGGCTCGCTGCAGACGCCGGGGGTCTCGGGCTCGCTCTTCGTCTTCACGCCCGACGGGGGCGCCGGCAACTGGAAGACGCTCGCCATGGCGATCACGCCGCGGCGCAACCTCGGCGCGGCCGGCGTCGTGCGCGGCGCCTTCCCGTACCACGTCTTCGCGATCGGCGGACGCGACGCGATCGGCGCCGCGCTCACGACGGTCGAGGCGTACGTCGGCACGACGTCGCAGGTGACCCCGACCGATCCGACGACGCTCGTCGCGACGCCGCTCACGCAGCTCGCGGGGGCGCGCCACTCCTTCGCGATCGGCGCCTCCAACAACCGCATCTATCTCTTCGGCGGCATCGATGCGGACGGGATCGAGCTCGCCACCACGTTCGAGCTCAACCCGGCGGCCAATCCGGCGGGCGGGACGCCCGGAGCGCCGGGCGTGCCGAGCGGCGCGTTCACGGCGAAGGCGAACCTGCCGAGCTCGCGCCACGGCTTCGGAGTCTCGAGCGCGACGCCGGTCCAGAACTTCGGGCCGGTCGCGAGCACCGGGCGGGATGAGCGTCAGGACGCGATCAACCTCTGGATCCAGCACCGGGTGCGGGCGCTCCGCGCGAAGAACGCGGCGACCGACCCGCTGGTCGCGGAGGGGCGCACGCTCTTCGAGACGACGGGACTGACCGGCGTCGCGAACGTGAGCTGCGCGAGCTGCCACGGCGGTCCGAAGTGGACGCGCTCGACCGTGGACTACATCGCTCCGCCGTCGTTCGACCTCGCGCATGGCGACCAGGAGGTGGCCGCCGCCGAGCTGCGCAAGACCGCGTCGCAGCCCGGCACGCTGCCGGAGAACGGCGTCCTCGTCGACGTCGGCACCTTCGACTCGACCCGGCTGCACGAGGTGCGCGTGAACCCCGCGGACGTCGGGGCGCGGATCGCCGCGCTCGGCGCGAACGGCTTCAACATCCCCTCGCTGCTCGGCGTCGGGACGAGCGCCCCCTACTACCACGACGGCATCGCGCCCACGCTCGACGCGGTGCTGAACGGGAGCGCGGACGGCTTCGGCGCCAGCACGCTCCGCACGATCCATCGCGTGGTCGACGTCGCGCAGCGCGCGCGGCTCATCGAGTTCCTCGAATCGATCGACGGCGACACGGTCACCCCTCCGTAGTCGCCGCGAGAGATCCCCCTCTCTCGAGCTCCGCCGGGTCGAGGCGCCTTGACGGGCGATCTCGGCCCGGCGGAGACCTTTTCGGGGCCGCGACGACGCGCCGTCGTGAGCGCCGCCGCGGCCCGGATTCGCGAGCGCCGGCGTGATCACCGCGTCAGCGGGACGTCGAGCCCGTCGGTCGCCGCCCTGCCGAACGCGCCGCCCGGGTCGAGCGTGACCACCTGCATGTAGAGGTGGAGGCCGTCGAGTCCGAGGTCGTAGGGGATCGACCCGCCGAACGTGATCGAGCCGGCCCCCGCGAGGCCCGGCGTCCCCCCGAGCGGAAGCACGAAGATGATGAAGCCCGGCGCCGCCGGGTCGACGTAGAGCGTGAAGCCGTGCAGCGGGATCGACGCCGATCCCGTCGAGAGCACGAACATCGCGTGCGACCCGCCGAGCCCGTTCGCGATCTGGAGCTCGAAGTCCGGTGCGCCGAGGCGCGGCGGATCGCCGACGCTCTCGAGCGTCGGCACGAAGCCGCCCGATCCCGCGGTGCCGTTGCCGTAGTGGGAGGGCACCGGGCAGGGGTCGAGCGTCGCGTTCTGCACCATGTCGGCGGAGATCCCCACGCTCGTGAAGACCTTCGAGCGCAGCCACATCGTGTAGGGCGGCGTGAACTCGACGTCCCAGGTGCCGCTCGGCACGACGATCTTGTAGAAGCCGTTCCCGTCGGTGTTGTCGCCGGGCGTGTAGATCTTGACGCCCGTCGCGGAGTCGTGGATGTCGATGTCGGTGTCGGAGACGAAGGCGCCGAGCGTGTCGGTGACCGTGCCGGAGACGTAGAAGCCGGCCTGGAAAGTCTTCGTCCCGAGATCGGTGGCGGCGCCGACGCCGACACCGACGACCTCGATCCCCACGAGCTTGTCGGCGAGCGACGGCTTGAAGCGCACGTCGAATGTCCCGCTCGGGACGACGACGTCGACGAAGCCCGCCGAATCGCTGTTGTCCCCTGGCGTGAAGAGCTTGACGTGCGACGCGGAATCGAGCACGTCGAGGTTGACGTTCGCGAGGCCGGTCCCGTTCGGCCGGTGACACGTCGCCGAGAGCACGAAGCCCGGCGGCAGCGCGACGTCGCCCACGTCGGTCGCGCCGTTCACGACGACGCCGAAGAGCTGGCCCGGCGCGGTCAAGGGACCGGCAAGCGACGAAGGGTCGAACTCGAGCGTGAAGGTCCCGTCCGGGAGCGCGAAGAGGAAGTTCCCGAGCGAATCGGTCTCGTTCCACCGGACGAAGAACTCCTGGTTCGTCGCCTCGTCGATCGCGTGGATGCGCACCGGCGATAGCGGCTGTCCGTTCGCGTCGACGACGCGGCCCGAGACGAGGTTCCCGTCCTGCAACGTGATCGTGCCGAGGTCGATCGTCCCGATGCAGACGACGTCGTTCCGCCACTCGGGCAGGAGCGGCGACCCCTGGGGCGGATTGAAGACGAAGTCGTAGGTCCCGGGCCCGTCGTTGATGCCCGTCAGGAAGGTCCCGTCACCGAGTGTCCCGTCGTTCGAGAGGTCGAGCGCGTCGCCGTTGTCGTCGAAGCCGTCGATGTCGACCGAGCCGACGCCCACCCCGTTGCCGTCGACGACGCGGCCCTTGATGAAGGTCTGCGCCGGGGCGTACGGCGCCGCGGCCAGCGCGACGACGAGCGCGCCGGCGATCGCGATGCTGCGATGATCCATGGTGTCCTCCTCACTTGGAGCGCGCGCCGCGTGGCCGCGCAACTAGAACTTGAGCCTCAATTGCGCGGCCGCCAGCCAGGCGGGGTCGCGACTGGTGAGCGCGGGACCGGCGTCGAACCAGCCCGCGACGATCTCGAACGAATAGAAGCGGCCGCGAAACCCGACGATGAGGTCGAGCTCCTTGCCGACGTCGTCGACCGCGCCGTTCGTCGGCGTCTGGTCGAGCGCCGACGGCATCGTCTGCGCCACCGCCTCCTCCTGCCGGTAGACGTGGCCGACGAGGTTCACCGACATGTCGGTCGTCGGCCGGACGCCCACCCCGACCGTGGTGATGACGAGGTTGGTGAGCTCGGGATCGAAGACCTCGCCGTAGTAGTGGAAAGACGTCACCCCGTTCCACTTGTCGTTGTTGTTCTGCAGGCCGCTCTGGCGGTAGGTCCGGTCGGTGTCGGAGGGCGACGGGTCGCCCGTGCCCATCGCGTAGCCGACCGTGATCGACGGCTCGACCGGCACCGGGGCGACCCAAGTCAGGCCGGCGTCGACGCCGTATCCCTGCAGCCGCCGGCTGTCGACGACGCCATCGGCGCGCGAGAGCTCGAGCCAGTGTGAGAAGCCCGGGTCGGGCTTCACGAAGGAGCGCACACCGTAGAGGAACGGGCTGAACTCGTCGAGCGGCCGGCTGCGGCGGTCGATGACGTAGGAGCTGACGCGCCACTCCTTCGTCGCCCTGAACGTCGCGACGGCGATCGCGTTCTGGATGGTCGGCTCGGACGGAGCGAGCAGGTGCGGCGTCTCGCTGACCGAGCCCTCGAGCTCGAGCGGGCCCCAGACGTAGTAGGCGCGCGCTGCGTCGAGCGTCGTGTTGAAGAGCCACTCGCGGCGGTCCTCGACGTCCTGGCGCCCGAGCTGGAAGTGGAGTCCGTCGAGCCCCGTGTCGGCGAGGAAGACGTAGGCCTGGCGCGGGTACAACTCGGTGTCGTGCTCGTCGACGCGGTGCTCGACGACCTCGCTCTGGTAGTCGCCGAAGAGCTGGGCGAGGGCGAAGCTCTTCTCGCCGAAGCGCCAGATCGCGTCGAGCTCGTACTCGATCTCGATCTTGGTCCTGTCGCGCTTGCGGTCGTCATCGAGGTCGAAGTTGTCCTCGCGCTCGACGGTCGTCGAGATCTGGCCGCCCAGATGGAGCTGCTCGTTGATGCGCAGCGAGTAGGGGACGAACTTCTGCTCCTTCGCGGCGCGCTGGGCGAGGATCCCCTTGTCCAGGAACTTGCGCCATTCGGCGTCGCTGTCGACCAGCGTCTGCTTCGCGTCGGGCGGCAGGTCGAAGGTGTAGGGTTCGATCGTGACGATGCGGCCGCCGTCTTCGCGCGGCGGCGTGATCGACGTGACCGGCCCCTCGACCTCGACGCGCGGCGCCGGCGCGATCCGGTGGACCTTGCGGACGTGGATCGCGCCGTCGCGCGGGTCGCCGCGCACCTTGACCCAGAGGCCGTCCACGAGCGCGAACGCGGCGGTCTCGGCGTCCGCCTCGTCGAAGAATTCGCAGCGCGACGAGAGGTCGATGCGCGCGCCGAGCAGCTTCGGCGGCTCGCCCGGCTTCGCCTCGACCGGTCCGGTCACCTCGACCCCCGTGTCGGGGCTCTTCTCCTCGACCGAGTGCGCCGTCGCAGGCGAGGCGGGGTCGGCGTCGACTTCGAGTCGCATCCCCGGCTTCACCTGCGGCGAAGGGGCGAAGGGCCCGATGCAGCCGCTCGGAACGACGAGCGGCACGAGGAAGGTCACGCGCAGCCTCACGGCAGCGATCCGCGCGTGACGACGGAGTCGGCCGCGGCCAGCAGCCCGTCGGGAACGCGCCGCCAGCGGGGACGGACGGCGTAGACGCAGGCGAGACGGAGCAGGCTCGTCGCGAGGAAGAAGCGCGCGGCGCCGGCGAGCCGGTCGGGGTCGTGGCCGAACGCGGCGAGCAGAGCGCGCGCATGCCCGCGGCCGGCCGGCGCGCTCCCCTGCTCGGCGCGCAGCCACAGGTGCGCCGCGAGGTTGGTCTCGTCGAGCTCGTGGGGACCCGCCGCCAGCGTGTCGACGTCGATCCAGTCGCAGCCGGCCCCGTCGCCGCCGTCGTCGCGGAAGAAGAGCTGCTTGTCGTGCAGGTCGCGATGGAGGAGCGCCGGCGCCGCGTCGCCGGCCGGCGGCTCGAGGCGGCGCGCGCGGGCTGCGACGGCGAGTGCGACCTCCGGACGCACCCGCGCGGCGAACTGGCGCGCCCGCTCGAGCGTCTCGATCTCCGCTTCCGCCGCGAAGGGCGGCAGCGCACCGCTCGAGAGGAGGTCGCGGCCCGATTCGCGCAGCGCCCGGACTGCCGCGGCGACGCGGACGACGTCGATCGGAGCGCCGGCCGCGGCGAGGTCGTGCAGGCTGGTGCCGCGCGCTTGCGCCCACGCGACCGCGCTCCACTCCTCGCGGATCGCGACCGGACGCACGAGACCGCTCGCGAAGAGCGGCTCCATCCCGGGTCGCGCGAGCAGCGCCTGCACGCGCGCAAAAGCCTTTCGATCGACGAACTTCCAGTAGGGCGTCGGCTCGGCCGCGCGCGCGCGCACGACGGCCCGCCGGCCCGGCCGCCACGAGAGCGGTTGTCCGCCCGCGTGCACCGCGGCGTGCAGTCCGGGCAGCGCTTCGTCCCGCGGGAACGGCATCAGCGCCGCGCCGACCCCTTCGAGCGCGATCTCGTGGCGGCCGTCCGATTCTCCGAGTCGGAGGTGGAAGCAGCCGTTCAGCGCGTGGCGCACCGGCAGCGGGGCGGCGAGCTCGAAACGGACGCCGACGCCGTCGCGCGGAAGCCGGAGCCACGCATCGATCCGCAGCTCGCAGCCCGCGAACGCGCCGGGCCAGGCGCAGTGGCGCTCGAGCTCGCGCGCCACGCGCGCGACGTCCTCGACGGCGGGAGCGGGAGCGGGCGCGCTCAATGGAATGCTCCGATCGAGCGGGCGCTCGAGAGCAGGGCGCGCGCGTGGTCGATGCGGCGGGCCGTCTGCGCCGAGGCATCGGCCGCGATGCGGCGCAGCGGCTCGCCCGCCGCGATCAGGAGCGAGGCGGCGGTGAAGGGCCGCACCAGCTCGGGGGCGATGCGCCCGGCGTCGCTGCCGGAGTAGCCCTCGCACAGCGCGAACAGCGCGTCGTCGCGGTCGCAGCCGCGCGCGACGAGGTCGGCGTGCAGGCGGCCGAGGTCGAGCTCGCGCGGCGCGAGCTCGGCGCGGTCGAGATCGCAGAGGGCGAGCGCGCCGTCGCGCCAAAGGACCTGGCCGAGGTGCAGATCGCCGTGGACGATCTGGGGCGGGGACGTCGCGTGGGGCGCGACGCAGCGCCCGAGCGCCGTGAGCGCCGCGTCCGCCGCGGCGGCGAGCTCCGGCGCGAGCGCGGCGACGTCGCGCATCGAATCGGCGGCGCGCTCGACGAGGGCGGTCCAGGCGACCGCTCTCGACTTCACCGCGCCGGATCGCGTCTGAGTGGACTCGTGGAAGTGGCCGACGAGCCGGCCGAGCTTGCGCAGCTGCGCCGTCGCCGGGCGCGCCCCCTCGTCGAGCGGCGCTCCGGCGAGCCTCTCCTCGACGAGGAGGGTCGCATCGCGCGACGCGGAGAAGAGACGCGGCAGGAAATCGCCGCCCGCGCCGCGGCGCCACTCGACGCCGGCGGGCGGCGGGTCGGCGAGCAGTCGCACGACGGCGCGGCGGCGCACGAAGCCTTCGCCGGCGCGCGCGCGCAGGTCCCACTCGACCACGGCGCGGCGGCGCGGCCGCCACGAGAGCAGGCGCGCCTCGCTGCCGCGCTCGCGCACGGCCGTCGCGAGACCGTCGCCGAAGGGGTCGTCGAGCTCCTCGCAGAGGCGCTTGATCCGGGCGGGGAGCGCGATCGCGTCGAGGCGCTTCAGACCGAGGTCGAACGGGAAGCGCGCGAGGACGGTGTCGGCGCCCGGATCGACGTGGAGGTGGTCGGCGCGCGGCTCGATCTTCGGGTGGAGCCGCACCCACTTCGCGGCTTCCCGCTTCGCAAGGCCGCCCGGGCCGAGGATCGCGTGCGCGTGGTCGACGCGACGCTGCGACGCCGCGCCGATCTCGACGCGCCACGCGACCACGAGCATCGTGGCCGGCTTGAGCCGCGCGTAGACCGGCACGGCGCGGAGCGTCTCCGCCGCGGGATCGCGCGCGAAGAGCGTCGCGCGCAGCCGCGCCGCGGCGGCCTCCGGTTCGAGCAGCCGCCCGGCACCCTTCAGTCCGAACGCGGAGAGGTCGCGCCGCGAGCTCATTGCGCGAACTCCTCGGTCGCGGGCGGCTCGCGCAGGAGTTCGGGCCGCCGCTCGAAGATGGTCGCGAGCGGACCGCGGTCGACCACGACGCCGCGGTCGAGCACGATCGCCTCGTCGACGAGGTCGTGCGCCGAGAGGTGGTGGGCGACGATGAAGACGGTCGCCTCGGGAAGCGCGTCGAGGATCTCGCGCAGCACCCGCCCGCGCGACTCGGCGTCGAGCGCCGCCTCGGGCTCGTCGAGCAGCACGAGCCGAGGCCGGCGCAGGAGGAGGCGCGCGAGCGCGACGCGCAGCCGCTGCCCGCCGGAGAGCCGCCGCCCGCGCTCGCCGACCTTGCGCGCGAGGATCGCGCCGAGGTCGCCCTCGCCGCCGAACGCGCGCGCGAGGCCGGCGCGGCGGGCCGCGTCGGCGATCTCGGCGTCGGTCGCGTCGCCGTCGCCGAGTCGGATGTTGTCGGCGATCGAGCCGGAGAAGAGGGCGGGCTCCTGCGCCAGCAGGCCGATGGCGCCGCGCAGCGAGGCGACTTTCAGATCGCGCACGTCGTGGCCCGCGAGGCGCACCGCACCTGCCGCGACGTCGCGCAGGCGCGGGAAGAGCGAGAGGAGCGTGCTCTTGCCGGCGCCGTTGCTCCCGAGCAGGAGGACGCGACGTCCCGGCTCGACGTGGAAGGTGACGTCGCGCAGCGCTTCGACCGGCTCGCCGGCCGGCGTCGCATAGGCGACCGCGACGTGGTCGAGGTCGACCGACGGCGGACCGGCCGGCAGGTCGAGCGCCCCCGCCTTCTCGACGACGCTCGGCTCGACCTCGAGCAGTTCGAGGATGCGGCTGCCCGCGCCCGCCGACTTCGCGACGCGCGCCGCCCGCTGCGAGAGCTGGCGCAGCGGCTTGTAGGTGTTGCGCACGTAGGAGAGGAGGACCAGCAGGCTGCCGGCCGTCATCGCGTGCGTCTCCACCTGGCGCGCGCCGAGGAAGAGCGTGACCGCGACGCCTCCGGCGAGCGCGATCTCGAGCGAACGCGACAGCCGCGCCTGCAGCCGCGTCCCGCGCAGCCCGCTCTTCAGGCTCTTGCGGTTGCGCGCGTGGAACTGCTCGCCGAGCTGCTCCTCGAGCTGATAGGTGTGGACGAGGTCCATCGCCGCGAGCATCTCGCCGGTGTGGGCGGCGATCTTCGCCTCGTTTTCGCGCTGTTCGGTCGAGACGACGGCGATGCGCGCCTGGAACCAGTGCTGCACGAAGGCGAGGACGGGGATCACGGAGAGCGCGATCAGTCCGAGCATGGGGTGCATGCAGACCAGGACGACCGCCATCCCGACGATCAGCAGGAGCGTCCGCGCGATCTCGAGGATCGCGTCGACCAGGAGCTCCCGCACCAGCACGAGGTCGCCGGTCAGCCGCATGAGGAGGTCGCCGTGGCGCGCGCCGACGTGGAAGTCGGAGGAGAGGCGCTGGACGTGGGAGTGGACCTCCTCGCGCACGCTCATGACGACGCGCTGGCCGGCCGCCGCGCTGAAGAGCTCGCGCACGAACGAGCAGATCCCGGTGAAGACGGCGATGACGAGCACCGACGCGGCCGCGAGCAGCAGCAGCCACAGGGAGTTCTCTTCGGCCTCGAAGAAGGGGCGCCACGCGTCGGGCAGGAGGTGGACGGGCTGGTGCTGGAGGACGCTGTCGAAGACGATCTTGAGCGGCCACGGCTCGGCGAGCTCGCCCGCGATCACGCCGATCGTCCCGAGGAACGCCCAGAGGAAGCGCCAGCGCTGCCGTTTCGCGTGCGGGCCGAGCCGACCCACGATGCGGCGGAGCAGCGACAGCGACGGCATCGGGGTCGAGCGCTTCATGAGCTCGTGCCCTGCGCGAGCACGGCGCCGCGGAACGCGTCGATCCGGTCGAGCTGGCGCTCGTAGGTCGCGCGCGCGAACGCGTCGGCGCGGCCGGCTGCCGCGATCCGCCAGAGCAGCGCGGGGTCGTCGCGCAGCCGCCGCAGCGCGCGCACGAGCGCGTCGACGTCGCCCGGCGGCACGAGCAGCCCGGTCGTGCCGTCGACGACGGCCGCGTTCGCCCCCGCGTCGGCCGAGGCGACGACGGCGAGCCCGGCCGCCTGGTACTCGCGGATCTTGAGCGGACAGAACCAGTCTCCCGCGTCGGCGCGATTGGGGGAGACGCCGACGTCGGCCGCGGCGAGCAGGGCCGGCAGCTCGCGCGCCGGCACGTGGCCGAGATCCCGGACCTCGAGCGCCGCGAGCGCGGCGCGGTCGAGACCGGCGCGCGTCGGCCCCTCGCCCGCGAGCACGAGACGCGCGTCGGGCGCCTCCTCGCGCAGTCGCGCGAAGCCCGCGATCAGCGTCGGAAGGTCGTGCCAGGGGCGGAACCCCCCGGCGAATACGAGCGTGAAGGCGTCGTCGCGCAGGCCGTGGCGCTGCCGCGTCGCGGCGCGCGGCGGAAGGTCGCAGAAGCGCTCGGAGGCGAATGCGTTCGGCAGGAGGAGCGTGCGGCGCCGCGGAGCGCCGTGCGCGATCGCGTGGTCGACGAGCGCGGGCGAGACCGCGAGCAGGAGGTCGGCGCGCCGCGCGAGCCGCGCGAAGAGGGCGCGCTCGCGCTCGGCGTCGCCGGCGGCGAGCCCGCGATGGGCGAGCGCCTCGTCGACCAGCGGCGCGTCGATCTCGAGCCAGAACTCCGCGCCCGCCGCGTCGGCGAGCGCGACGCCAAGGTCGCTGCCGAGCGACCAGCGCTCGAGCACGACGTCGGCCGGCGGATCCGCGGCGAGCTCGGCGAGGGTCGCGCGCGCGACGTCCGGCGCCGGCTCGGGGCCGTCGTCGCGGGCGACGCAGAGACGGAAGCGGCGCGTCCGCGCGGCGAGCGCGGACGCGAGCTCGCGCACGTGGTTCGCCGCCCCCTTCGTGCCGCGCAGCGAGATGCCGCGATCGGCGCAGACGTAGGTGAGGTCGAGCGAGGCGAGCGGGTTCACGCCGACGCCCCGCTCGCCGCGCCGTCGCGCTCCGGCTCGACGGCGCCGGATTCGCCATCGCCGACGTGGATCGCGCGGAGCGACCGCGCCGCGCCGCGCCGGTCGAAGTGGGCGCGGACGTGCGCGGCGGCCTCCGCGACGAGCCGCGCGCGCCGCGACGGATCCAGGAGCAGCTCGCCGATCGCGTTCGCGAGCGCGCGCGCGTCGCCCGATTCGACCAGCGCGCCGGCCCGCCCGTCGGCGAGGATCTCCGGCACGCCGCCGATGCGCGTGCTGACGCACGGCACTCCCGCCGCCATCGCCTCGATCAGGACGGTCGGGAGCGCGTCCTGGTTGCCGTCCTCGTCGGTGACGCAGGGGAGGCAGAAGAGCGTCGCGGTGGCGAGCTCGTCGCGGATCGCGGTCGACGGCTGCGCGCCGCGGAAGACGACGCGGTCGCGGAGCTCGAGCTCGGCCGCCTGCCGCTCGAGGAGGGAGCGGTCGGGTCCGTCGCCGACGATGCGGACCTCGAAGCGGACGCCGCGCGTGCGGAGCTCGGCGGCGGCGTCGAGCAGGACGTGGAAGCCCTTCTTCTTGACGAGGCGGCCGATCGCGAGCAGGACGGGCGTCTCGCCGCCGGCCGGTCCGCCGGCGCGCCGGACCGCGAATGCGTCGAGGTCGATCCCGTTGTAGACGCGGCGCACGTGCGCGAAGCCGTCGGGAGAGAGCTTCTGGCGCAGCCAGCGGACGTTGGAGTCGCAGACGGTCACGAAGGCCTTCGCGGAACGCGCGAGGTGGTCGAGCACGCGGAAGTCGACGGTCGCGCGGTAGATGTCCTTCGCGTGGCCGGTCAGGCTGAAGGTCACGCCGGCGAGCTCGGCGGCGGTGGCGGCGACGCGCGCCGCGACGGTCGCGAAGTGGGCGTGGAGGTGGGCGACGCCGTCGGCCTGCGCGAGCTCGGCGACGCGGATCGCGAAGCTCGCCTCCTCGGCGAGCGCGGCCGGCGGCTGGCTCCCGACCAGGAGCGCCGGATCGGTGAGGAAGCGCAACGCGAGCGCGACGCGCTGCGACCGCCGCGCGGCGTCCGGTTCGGCGCGGCCGAGGCGGGCGAGCGCCTCGGAGAGCGGCCCGGCCTGGACGTAGCGGATCTCCGCGCGCAGCTTCCCGAGCTCGGGATGGAAGCGCGGGTCGTCGGGCGCGCGCAGGGAATAGATGACGAGCGGGACGCCCAGCTCTTCGAGCGCGAGCAGTTCGGTCAGGACGAAGGTCTCGCTCAGGCGGGGGAACTTCTTCAGGACGTAGCCGACGCGGCTCACGCGGAGGCTCCCTTGGCGGCGAGGACCGCGTCGCGATCGGCGAACCAGGCGGCGAGCAGCGCGGCGGCGCGCCGCGCGCCGCGGAAGTCGGGCCGGAAGGAGGCCGACGGCGGCGTCGCGGCCGCGAGCGCGCGCGCGAGGCTCGCCTTGCGCAGCGCGGGCTCGGGGTCGACGGCCTGCGCGAAGCCGAGCGCGGCGAGGCGGGCGGCGCGCAGCCGCTGCTCGAGACGCGACCCCGCGCGGGGGACGAGCGCGACGCGGCGGGCCGCGCGCACGGACTCGTAGGCCGTGTTGTAGCCCGCCATGCAGACGACGAGGTCGGCGTCGCGCAGCTCGCGGCACATTCCGCGGCTCGCACGGATCAGCGTGCAATCGGGGATGGCGGCGGCGAGCCGGTGGATCCGCTCCGTCTGCGCGCGATCGGAGAGGGGGCCGAGGACCACGCGGACCGGGCCGCGCCAGCCGGCGAGGAGTTCGAGGGCGTCCTCGATCATCGGCATGCCGTCGCCGCCCCCGCCCGTCGTGACCAGCACGCGGCCGCGCCGCTGCTCCGCGTCGAAGCCGGGGGCGGGCGGGAGCGCCGTGACGCAGCGGCAGACGAGGCCGGTGAAGTGGGCGCGGCCGGGAAGCAGCCGCGCGAGGCGGTACTCCGCCAGCGCGTCGAAGATGCGCGGGTCGCCGTAGACCAGCACCTGGTCGTAGAGGTCGGGGACGCGCTGGAAGAGTCCGCGCTCCTCCCATTCGGCGTGCATCCGTTCCGGCGAGTCGATGATGTCGCGCAGGCCGAGGACCAGGAACGCTTCGCGGCGCTCGCGGATCCGCTCGAGGACGGGGAGCAGCTCGCCGAGCGTGCCGAGCGGCGCGTGGTCGACCAGGATCACGTCGGGACGGAACTCCTTCACGACGGCGTCGAAGAGCGAGGTGCGCAGCTGCGCGATCTGCGCGATCTCGAAGTTCTGCACCAGCGATTCGTAGCCGCCCGCGGCCGACTTCGTGATCGACGGGAGCTTGACCGTCTCGAGTCCGCGCGGCAGCGCGAACAGATCGGGCCGCGGCGAGCCGGTGAGGCAGAGCATCGAGAGGTCCTGGATGCGGGCGGCGAGCTCGCGACCGATCGTCAGGCAGCGGCGGAAGTGGCCGAGCCCGTAGGAGTCGGGCGAATAGATCAGCACGCGTCGGTGGGAGTTCATGGCAGCCCCACGCTGTAGCGGAGGGGCTCGAGCAGCAGCGAGCCGTTCAGGTCCCGGATCCCGGAAGCGAGCGCGACCTCGACGTGGCCCGACGTGATCGGCGCGACGGGAACGAGCGTCGCGACGTCGCCCTGGACGTCGAAGGTGCCCGCGACGGCGGCGCCGTCGAGCGTCACGGCGAAGGTCGTCGCGTCGACGCTCGTCGCGTCGACGTCGCGCGTGAACTCGACGCTCACCTGCGTCACCGGGCCGGCGAACGGACCGAAGGGCGGGTCGACGTGCTGGACGACGAACGGCATCAGAGCCGAGAAGACCGGACGGTAGGCGTCGAGCACGCCGCCGAGCACGCCGACGTCGGTGACGGTCGCGTCGTCGTCGCGCACGAGCGGATCGCCCGCGTCGATCCAGGGCGAGCCGGCGACGAGCGTCGGATTCTCGACCACCGAACCCGACGGGAAGCGCGCGACGAAGGCGCCGGCGGACGGCGCCGAGTCGGCGGGCGGATCGAACGTCGCGACCCCCGCGGTCACCGCCGTCACGCTGCGCGCGACGCCGTCGTCCTCGAACTCGACGACGTCGCCCGCCGCGAGGCTCGCTCCCGGCGGCAGCGGGATGCGGTCGACGGCGCCCGCCGCCGCGAGGTGGAAGGCGAGGTCGGGAGCGTTGCCGAGGTCGATCGCTCCCGAGAAGACGCCGAGCCCGCCCCCGCCCGAGTCGACGAAGCTGTACTCGACCGTCGTCGCGGTCGCCGGCGGCGCGAGGAAGAGCGCGCCGTCGACGAGGCGCGTCGCGCCGTTGCCGGCGATCGCCGCGCCGGCCGTCCCGCAGATCGCGACGTGGTCGAGCAGGACGTCGGCGGGGCCGAGGACCTCGACGCCCGCCGCGTGTCCGCCCGATTCCCAATGGTTCGTGATCTGGTAGAGGGCGCGCTCGACCTCGCTCGACGCGAGGATCGAGCTGAAGCGGTTGGCCGAGGTGACGTTCCCCGCCAGGACGAAGAGCGCCGCCGCGTCGCCGTCGAGGTGGAAGCCGTACTCCGTGTTGCGGAGGCTTCGCGTGGCGCGCACGAAGAAGCGCGCGAACACGCCGTCGCTCGGGTCGTAGTCGATGTCGAGCTTGACGCCGGACTGTCCGTTCCCGTCGGCGATCGACTCCTCGACGACTCCCTCGACGATTCCGCCCGCGGATCCTCCCGGTTGGATGGGATCGATCTCGTCCACGAGGACGTCGAAGCCGTCCTCGACGTTGTCGGAGAAGACGCAGCGCGCCACGCGCAGCCGCGCCTGACCCGCCGCGAAGACGGTGAGCGGACGGATCTGGACCCCTTCGTGGCCGTTGCGGACGAAGGTCGAGAGCGTGAAATGCGCGTCGAAGACCCCCGCGAGCTGCATCCCCTCCGAGCCGCAGTCGGAGACGTCGACGCGGTGGGCGGCGAAGCGGGCGAAGTGGAAGTTGGACGAGTAGGTGACCCCCTCGTGGCGGATCCGGAAGATGGCGCAGTTGGAGAGCTCGAGGTCGGCGTCGCGGACGTCGACGCCGTTCGTCACCCCCTTGCCGCCGTCCATCTCGAGCGCGTCGACGAAGGTCGGGAAGTCACTCTTCGAGACGCGCAGCGCGACGGCGGCGTTCAGCGCCGGGGCGATCGTCGTCGGATGGGCGGAGCGATCGCGGGGGCCGGCGAAACCGGCGGGCCAGGCGCCGTAGAAGTGGAGGTGGCCGAGGGCGAGCAGCTCCTCTTCGTAGACCCCCTCCGCGATCAGCAGGTTGGCGCCGCCGAGCGTGAGGCCGGCGAGGATCCCCTCGGCGATCGTCTTGAACGCGCGGTCGGGCGCGGTCCCGTCTCCCGACGCCGGCACCGATCCGTCCACGTAGAGCAGCGTGAGCACCTCGCCGCTCAGGACGATCTCGTTCGAGTCGGGCGTCACCGTCGGATCGACGACGTTGATCGCGTGCACGCCGGCGCGCAGGAGCGTGCCGCTCGCGAGTCCGGCGATCGTCGTCGCCGCCTCGCCCGGTCCGGTCTGGAAGTCGGGGGCGCGCGTGAAGTCGGGCGTCCGGCCGTCGACCGTGTACCAGATCGCGTAGACGTAGTCGGGATCGGCGGCGCCGTTCTTCTCGATCGGCGTCCATGCGAGGTCGAAGCCGTCGACGAGCGGCGTGAGTGATCCGATCCCGCCGAACGACGCCGCGCCGTCGTCGAACGCCGGCGGCGGCGGGACCGACGGCCGCGAGTGGTCGGCCGGCACGGCGACGGGTCCGTCCGCCTCGAAACGGCCCTTGCACGCCGACGGGATCGGCGCGAGCAGGAGCAGCGCGGCGGTCGGCAGGATGCGGTTCATCTCTTCCCGAGTACGGCGATCACAAGGCCGGGACCGACGCGGACTAGGGACGACGAAGGGGAGAGCCGCTCTTCACGAATCCTTCATGCCGTCCAGGATGGGGAAATCCCGGTCGAGCGGCTCGGTCGCGCCGGGAGAAAGAACGCGACGAACGACGGCCGGTGCCCGGGACGAAAATCGGGACCTTCCGCGTGCAATGGGACGAGCGACGGCGACAGGTGGACGCGATCGGGGCGAGTCGCACTCTCCGTTCCGCGTCGGACGTCGTCGCGTCCGGACGCTCGTTCCGCCGCTTCGGATCGTAGATCGATTCGCGCTTCTGTCGAGATTGCGCGACGCGCCCATTCCCCGAACGGGGTGGATCTACCACGGTGAATCGGGCGCAATCCATCCGGTGAAAGCCGATCAGCGACCACGGTCGCAGTCGCGGTCCGGCGGCGGGGGCGACGTCCGACGATGGTGGGCGATGCAGGATTCGAACCTGCGGCCACCCGCGTGTAAGGCGGGAGCTCTGACCAGCTGAGCTAATCGCCCGGAAGTCTTCGGAGCGCGTGAAGGATCGCCGCGGGACGTCGCGAAGCGCGGATCAAGCGAGGCCCGCGCGCGGGGAAAAAGAATCGCGACGGGCGGTGCCGGGATCTACGCCTTTCTGCCCGCGAAGGGTGCCACTATAAAGCTTCCCCCTCGCGCGCCCCGGAGCCACGTCGCATCGCCCGGAGCCGCGCGATGGAGAGCGCGAAGCGGTCGGTGAATCGCACCGGCCCGCGCAAATACGGTCGGAGAACCTGCTCATGAAGGTCGCCGTCGTCGGGACGGGATACGTCGGACTGGTCGCGGGCGCGTGCCTCGCGGAGACGGGAAACACGGTCAGATGCGTCGACATCGACGCCGGCAAGATCGAAAGGCTCCAACGCGGCGAGATCCCGATCTACGAGCCGGGCCTCGAGCCGCTCGTGAAGCGCAACATGGAGGAGGGCCGGCTCACCTTCTCGACCGACGTGCCGGCGGCGGTGCGCGCCTCCGACGTGATCTTCATCGCGGTCGGCACGCCGCCGGACGAGGACGGCTCGGCCGACTTGAAGTACGTGATCGCGGCGGCGCAGACGATCGGCAAGGCGGCCAACGGCCCCAAGGTCATCGTCGACAAGTCGACCGTGCCCGTCGGGACCGCCGCCAAGGTGAAGGCCGCGGCGCAGTCGCAGACGACCCACCCGATCTCCGTGGTCAGCAACCCGGAGTTCCTGAAGGAAGGCAACGCGGTCAACGACTTCCTGAAGCCCGACCGCGTCGTCATCGGATGCGACGACGCCAGGGCCGCCGAGGTGATGAAGCGCCTCTATTCGCCGTTCGTCCGCACCGGCAACCCGGTGATCGTGATGGACGTGCTTTCCGCCGAGCTCACCAAGTACGCGGCGAACGCGATGCTCGCGACGCGCATCTCCTTCATGAACGAGATCGCGCAGATCTGCGAGCGCGTCGGCGCCGACGTGAACAAGGTGCGCGAGGGGATCGCCAGCGACACGCGCATCGGCCAGAGCTTCCTCTTCCCCGGCGTCGGCTACGGCGGCAGCTGCTTCCCCAAGGACAGCAAGGCGATCATCTCGACGGCGAAGGAGTTCGGGTACCGCTTCAAGATCATGGAGGCGGTCGAGGAGGTGAACGACCACCAGAAGTCCCACCTCTTCCGCCAGTTCACCGCCCACTTCAAGGGCGACGTCGCCGGCAAGAAGGTCGGACTGTGGGGGCTCGCGTTCAAGGCGCGCACCGACGACGTGCGCGAGGCGCTGGCGCTCGTGCTCGCGCGGCTCCTGATCGACGCCGGCTGCAGCGTGAAGGCGTTCGACCCGGCCGCGATCGAGGCGACCCAGAAGCAGTTCGGCCCCGGCATCGACTACTGCAAGCACCCCTACGAAGCGGCCGAGGGCGTCGACGCCCTGATGGTCGTGACCGAGTGGAACGAGTTCCGCAACCCCGACTTCGAGCGCCTGAAGTCGATCATGCGCAAGCCCGCGATCTTCGACGGCCGCAACCTCTACGACGGCCGCGACCTGCGCGCGCAGGGCTTCGCCTACTACGGGATCGGGGTGCCCTGATCCTGTGCCACCGGCCGCGGAAGCGGCCGGGCCCTTAATGATGACATAGGCGGCAGACCGGAGCGCCCGTCCGGCTCAAGCGGCTGCGGAAGCCGGGCGGGTGGGGGTTGCCGCCGAACTGGCCGGTGGCGTGGCAGGTGACGCAGTTGCCGCTCGTGCCCTCGGCGTGGCAGGCGGCGCAGCTCACGATGTCGCGCCGCGCCGCGGTGCCGTGGAAGTCGGGCGAGCCGGGGAAGAGCACGCCCGCCCCGTGGAACTTGAAGCCGTCGTTTCGGGCGAGCGCGCCGCGCTCCGAGACGCCGCGCTCGTCGTGGCACTCGCGGCACTGCTTGAGCGCGTGGCACTTGGTGCACGACGCCGGGTCGGCGCGCGCCTCCCACTGGTGGCGGTAGACGTAGTCGCCGCGGTGGATGAACTTGCGGTCGACCTTCTCCGGCCAGCGCTCCGCCGGGGCGAGCCCGGTCGTCGTGAAGTGGCACTCGTCGCAAAACTTCGGCTGGTGGCACTGCGCACAGGTCGCGACGCTGCCGCCCGCCTTCAGCATCTCCCCATGACCGCGCCGCACGAAGTCGCCCGAATGGGAGAACGCCTCGTAGGGCTTGAGCCCGAAGCGCGACAGGTCCTGGTGGCAGTTCGCGCACTCGAGCTTCTCGTAGAACTCCTTCATCTGGTGGCACGAGAAGCACTGCTCGTGCGCCGGCATCTCGACGTCGGCGACGGCCGGCGCCGCCGAGGCGGGGAGCGGGATCGCGGGGGGCGCCGCGCTCCCGGCGCCTTCGACGTCGACGCCGTGCGCGCCCGGATGGCAGCGCTGGCAGCTCCCTTTCGTCCGCTTCAGGTGTTCCTCGTGGCTGAAGGTGAGGTGGCGGTCGCGGTCGGGGAACTTGCCGGCGCTGTCGACGTCGGCGTGGCACCACGCGCAGTCGTTCTTGTGGTCGGCGTGGCACTTCATGCAGGCCGCCTCGAGCGAGCGGCGCGTGCCGGCGTCGACGCGGGCGCCCGCGATCCCCTCGTGGCAGGTCGAGCAGTAGCGGAAGAGGTCCTCGTGCTTCTCCTCGGGGAAGCGGATCGAGTCGCCGGTGCGCCCGGTGAAGACTATGCAGGAGGCGAGGACCACCGCGACGCCCGTGGCGAGCGCCGCCGCGACGCGTCGCCGGAAGCGGCGGAGGCCGGCGCAGTGGGAAGTCGTCGTCATCGCTTCATCCTCGCCTCAGAACCGGATGCGCAGGCGCGCGAAGAGATCGACGCCGTTCGCGAAGTCGGGATCGCGCCGCCAATCGACGCCGAGCTCGACGTCCCACCGCGCGTGCGGGTCGTAGCCGACGAGGGCGCGCAAGAGCGTCGCGTCGCGCACGGACGAATCCAGCATGTGCTGGATCGAGGCGTCGAGCGCCGTGTAGATCGCTCCGGTCCACCAGAGCTGGTGGTACCCGCGCAGATAGACCACGTCGCCGTCGATCGAGCTGCCGCCGAGACTCCCGCGCTCCTCGTCCTGCCAGGCGATTTCGCCGCCGACGGTGTCCTCTCCGTTCGGGCCGTAGCGCGCGTCGACGCCCCCGCCGAACTGCTCGAGGCGGTCGCCGTCGCCGTACGCGGTGTGACGGCCGAAGAGGTTGGCGGAGAGGCGCTCGTCGAAACGGCGCGTGATGGTGAGCGCCGATTCGTCGTACGCGTCGACCGAGAAGACCCAGAAGAGCGAGTCTTTTGGGAGGAAGAGCGCCGGCATGGAGTGGGTGAAGCTCGCCTTCATCTGCCACCACAGCAAGGGCT